>NZ_JBHZEJ010000001.1:343342-345910 GCF_042756365.1 Streptomyces sp. NPDC059092 | reverse complement strand
CGCCAACTACGCCCGGGGGGCTCGGTCACCCCCCCCACCCCGGGAGCGGCCGGTGGGGGCCCCCGCCCGGGGGCCCCCGCCTCCGCTGTGTTGTCCGGTGTCCGGCCCGCCCGCCGTCGCCGCTCCCGTCGTCGCCGCCCTCTTCCCGGCGGACGGCCCAGGACGGGTCCCCTGACGCCTGTGGCCCCCGCTCCGAGGAGCGGGGGCCACAGCAGCGCGTGAGGAGGCGGTCAGCCGAGCGGACCGCCCGGCAGCTCGACCTTCGCGCCCAGCTCGACCAGCTTGTCCATGAAGTTCTCGTAACCGCGGTTGATCAGATCGATCCCGTGCACCCGGGACGTGCCCTGGGCCGCCAGGGCCGCGATCAGATACGAGAAGCCGCCCCGCAGGTCGGGGATGACCAGATCGGCGCCCTGGAGCCGCGTGGGGCCCGACACGACCGCGGAGTGCAGGAAGTTGCGCTGCCCGAAGCGGCAGTCCGAGCCGCCCAGGCACTCCCGGTAGAGCTGGATGTGCGCGCCCATCTGGTTGAGCGCCGAGGTGAACCCGAGCCGCGACTCGTACACCGTCTCGTGGACGATGGAGAGCCCCGACGCCTGCGTCAGCGCCACCACCAGCGGCTGCTGCCAGTCGGTCTGGAAACCGGGGTGCACGTCCGTCTCCAGCGCGATCGCGTTGAGCGAGCCACCCGGATGCCAGAAGCGGATGCCCTCGTCGTCGATCTCGAACGCGCCGCCGACCCTGCGGAAGGTGTTGAGGAACGTCATCATCGACCGCTGCTGCGCGCCGCGTACGTAGATGTTGCCCTCGGTGGCCAGCGCGGCCGACGCCCAGGACGCGGCCTCAAGACGGTCCGGCAGCGCCCGGTGCGTATAGCCGTCCAGCCGGTCGACACCGGTGATCCGGATCGTCCGGTCGGTGTCCACCGAGATGATCGCGCCCATCTTCTGGAGCACGCAGATCAGGTCCTCGATCTCCGGCTCCACCGCGGCGTTCGACAGCTCCGTGACGCCCTCGGCCAGCACGGCCGTCAGCAGCACCTGCTCCGTCGAGCCGACCGACGGGTACGGCAGCCGGATCTTCGTGCCGCGCAGCCGCTGCGGGGCCTCCAGATACTGGCCGTCCGCCCGCTTCTCGATCGTCGCGCCGAACTGGCGCAGCACGTCGAAGTGGAAGTCGATCGGCCGGCCGCCGATGTCACAGCCGCCGAGACCGGGGATGAACGCGTGACCGAGCCGGTGCAGCAGCGGTCCGCAGAAGAGGATCGGGATACGGGACGAACCCGCGTGCGCGTCGATGTCGGCGACGTTGGCACTCTCGACGTGCGTCGGGTCGAGGATCAGCTCGCCCGGTTCGTCGCCGGGGCGCACGGTCACGCCGTGGAGCTGGAGCAGTCCCCGAACCACCCGCACATCGCGGATGTCGGGCACATTGCGCAGCCGGCTCGGGCCGCTGCCGAGCAGGGCGGCGACCATGGCCTTCGGCACCAGGTTCTTCGCGCCGCGGACCCGGATCTCGCCCTCCAGCGGGGTGCCGCCGTGAACAAGCATTACATCGTCAGTGCCGGTCATGAATCTCGCGTTCCGGAGTGGGCGGGCGGGTGGCCAAGGAAAAGGGTACGGCTCCTTACCCCCTGTGCTGTAAGGCCCGGGCGGCGTCGGATACGTAATGGACACGTACGGGAACGCCCTTGATACGTACGGTGGAACGTCCCTCGCACACGGTCACCGCCGCGGCTCCCGGCCGTCCGTGCGCTCCCGTTGCCGCCGTGCGCCCTGAGCTGCGCGCACGCCCACTGTGCCGGGCACGCCCCGCGGACGGCGAATATGCGGGATCATGTCTCGCATGACCGAGGTGTCCTCGCTCACAGGGCGGCTGCTTGTCGCGACACCCTCCCTGGCGGACCCGAATTTCGAGCGCGCGGTCGTCCTGCTGCTCGATCACGACGACAAGGGCTCGCTCGGCGTCGTCCTCAACAGGCCCACGCCCGTGGGCGTCGGGGACATCCTGGAGCCCTGGGGCGAGCTGGCGGGCGAGCCGGGCGTGGTCTTCCAGGGCGGGCCCGTCTCCCTGGACTCGGCGCTGGGGCTCGCCGTGATCCCGGGCGACGAGGGGCCGTTGGGGTGGCGCAGGGTGTACGGGGCGATCGGCCTCGTCGATCTGGAGACCCCGCCGGAGCTGCTGGCGCGGGCGCTCGGCTCGCTGCGTATCTTCGCCGGGTACGCGGGCTGGGGCCCCGGCCAGCTCGAAGGGGAGCTGCGCGAAGGGGCGTGGTACGTGGTGGAGTCCGAGCCGGGTGACGTGTCGTCGCCGCGCCCGGAGAGCCTGTGGCGGGCGGTGCTGCGCAGACAGCGCAGCGAGCTGGCGATGGTCGCCACGTACCCGGACGACGCTTCCCTCAATTGAGGGAGCCGCGGGTCGGGGCAGGGGGGCGGGGCAGGACAGGAAGGGGCGGCGGTCCGGCCGGGTCTCGTGGGCCGGCCGGGTCGCGGGGGGGGGGGGGGGGGGCGGTGCGCTGCGTAGCGCGGGCGGTGAAAGAGCGAACACAACCCACGCCGCCCCCGCGAC
>NZ_JBHZEJ010000001.1:286851-343332 GCF_042756365.1 Streptomyces sp. NPDC059092 | reverse complement strand
GCTCCCCCCGCCCGCCCCCCGGCCCCCCCCCGCCCCCCCCCCCCCCCGCCCCCCCCCCCCCCCCCCCCCCCGGCCACATGCGCGCCTGAGGCGGTGGCTTGAACTCGCCACTCAACGGGCCGCGCCCGGCGTGTCGGCGTGACAGGCGCCTGTCCGGCTGCGGAGTGCACGGACCCGGCTACTCCGTGATGCCTCCGGCGTGGGTACCCTTGGTCCTCATGAGCACTCTTGAGCCCGATCGCGGGGCAGGTACAAGCACCCTCGTGGAGCCGACACCCCAGGTGTCGCACGGTGACGGCGACCACGAGCGCTTCGCCCACTACGTCCAGAAGGACAAGATCATGGCGAGTGCGCTCGACGGCACTCCCGTGGTCGCGTTGTGCGGAAAGGTCTGGGTGCCGGGGCGCGACCCCAAGAAGTACCCGGTCTGCCCGATGTGCAAGGAGATCTACGAGTCCATGGGCCCCGGCGGGGACAAGGACAAGGGGAAGAGCGGCAAGGACAGCGGCAAGAAGTAGCGTCGGCCTTCCGTTCGGTACGGCCCCCGGAGCACGCGCGTACGCGGCGCCCCGGGGGCCGTACGCGTTCCCGCACACGCTCCTCATCCCGTTCCCGGGCCTGTTCCCGGGCCCGCGTGTCCCTGGGATGGCCGGTTCCGGCCGCCGGGGCCGGTCGGGGCCCGGCCGGCCCGCGCGTCGTCGGACGTGGCCGGTGGGCGCCGGGGCGCACGCCCGGTGGGATCCGGCCGTGGATCCTGGCGTGGACCGTGTCTCCGGCCCCGGTCTGGGAACTCCCGATCCCGGGTAGGCAAGCGGTCCCGGGCCGGCATGTCCGGGACCCGGTGCCGGTCGCGGCACCGGCCACCGGAACCCGGCGCCGAGGAGCGACCCCATGGACCTGATCCCCGACCCCCTGCGCTCCTGGCCCGCGCCGCGCGCCGCGGAGGCGTTCCCGCTCGACGAGGAGACCGCCGTCGCGGCCGGGCCCGGTACGGAGGGCGTCGCGCACTGGCTCCGTACCACCGTGGGCGCCGCCACCGGACTGCCCCTGCTCCCCGACGCCGGGGTGGGTCAGGATGCCGGGGCGGGCCCCGGCGACAACCTGATCGTCCTCGGGATCAGCGAGGACCTCGCGCGCGAACGGGGCCCCGAGGGCTACCGGATCACCGTCGGCACCGAGGCCGTACGGATCGACGGCGGCAGCGCGGCCGGGGTCTTCTGGGCCGCCCAGACACTCCGTCAGCTCCTCGGCCCCGACGCCTTCCGCGCGGCGCCCCTCGGCACCGGGCGCCACTGGTCCGTACCCCTGACGGTCATCGAGGACGCGCCCCGTTTCGCGTGGCGGGGGATGATGCTCGACGTCTCACGCCACTTCACCCCCAAGGACGACATCCTGCGGTGGCTGGATCTGCTCGCCGCCCACAAGCTCAACGTCTTCCACTTCCATCTCACCGACGACCAGGGCTGGCGCGTCGAGATCAAGAGCCGTCCGCGACTGACCGAGGTGGGCGCCTGGCGGGCCCGCACCAAATGGGGCCACCGCGCGTCCGACCTGTGGGACGAGAGACCGCACGGCGGCTACTACACGCAGGACGACATCCGCGAAATCGTCGCGTACGCCGCCGCTCTCCATATCTCCGTCGTCCCCGAGATCGAGATCCCGGGCCATTCACAGGCCGCCATCGCCGCGTACCCGGAACTCGGCAACACCGATGTCATCGACACGACCTCCCTCACCGTCTGGGACACCTGGGGTGTCAACGACAACGTACTCGCCCCCACCGACAACACCCTCCGGTTCTACGAGGACGTCTTCACGGAGATACTCGACCTTTTCCCGCCCGACACCTCGCCGTTCATCCACGTCGGCGGCGACGAGTGCCCCAAGGACCAGTGGAAGCGCTCCCCGGCGGCCCAGGCCAGGATCCGTGAACTCGGCCTGGCGGGCGAGGACGAACTCCAGTCCTGGTTCATCCGCCACTTCGACCGCTGGCTCGCCGCGCGCGGGCGGCGCCTGATCGGCTGGGACGAGATCCTGGAGGGCGGCCTCGCGCCGGGCGCCGCCGTCTCGTCCTGGCGCGGCTACGCGGGCGGGATCGCCGCCGCGCGGGCCGGTCACGACGTCGTCATGTGCCCGGAGCAGCACGTCTACCTGGACCACCGTCAGGCGCCGGGCGACGACGAGCCGATGCCCATCGGCTACGTCCGCACCCTGGAGGACGTCTACCGCTTCGAGCCCGTGCCCCCGCGGCTCACCGAGGAGGAGGCCGCCCACGTCCTCGGCACCCAGGCCAACGTCTGGACCGAGGTGATGCAGGACCGTTCCCGCGTCGACTACCAGGTCTTCCCGCGCCTCGCCGCCTTCGCCGAGGTCGCCTGGTCGGCCCTGCCCGCCCCCGGGGAACGTGATTTCGCCGACTTCGAACAGCGGATGACGGAGCACTACCGGCGCCTCGACGCACTCGGGGTCGCCTACCGGCCGCCCGGCGGCCCGTTGCCCTGGCAGCGCCGCCCCGGTGTCGCGGGACGGCCGCTCAAGGGAGCGCCCCCACAGATCTGAGCGGGTCGGAGTGGGTCGGAGTGGGTCGGAGCCGAATCGGACCGGAGCGGATCCGGTCCGGTCCGACCCACGAGAAGGCGCGCCCCACTCCGTGTCACCCCAGGCGGATAAGTCATACAACGACCGCCGAAGAGTGGCATTCAGCATGTGACGGCGAAGAGGGGTGAAAGCGGACCTTCCCCCTGGTCGGGGACGGATGCGTGCTTCGTGGACCCTCGCGTCGCCCGGCCCGGAAGATGTGCCAGAGTTGCCACGTCCGGCCTGTGAGCACGTACGGTACGGCAACACAGGCGGGACACCGGGACACCGGAAAGGGGCAGTGGGGTTGACCACGCACGCACCGCAGACGGCGCAGTTCGTGACGCTGCCGGCCTCGCTCGACGAGGCCGTTGCGGCGCTCACCGAGATGCCTGCCGCCGTGCCCGTCGCAGGTGGCACCGACCTGATGGCGGCCGTCAACAAGGGCCAGTTGAGGCCCGCCGGACTGGTCGGCCTCGGCCGGATCAGTGAACTGCGCGGCTGGCACTACCAGGACGGCCACGCGCTGCTCGGCGCCGGCCTCACCCACGCGCGCATGGGCAGGCCCGACTTCGCGGCCCTCATCCCCGCGCTCGCCGCGTCCGCGCGCGCCGCCGGGCCACCCCAGATCCGTAACGCCGGCACGCTCGGCGGCAACATCGCCACCGCCGCCCCGACCGGCGACGCGCTGCCCGTCCTCGCCGCGCTCGAAGCCGACCTGGTGGTCGCGGGACCCGGCGCCGCACGCCGCGAGATCCCCGTCTCCCACCTCCTGGCCGGACGCGAGATGCTCGCCCCCGCCGAACTCATCGGCTTCGTCCGCGTACCGCTGCTGCACGCCCCGCAGGTCTTCCTCAAGGCGACGGGACGCACCGGCCCCGGCCGCGCCACCGCGTCCGTCGCCGTCGTCCTCGACCCGGCGCGGCGCGGCGTGCGCTGCGCGGTCGGCGCGATCGCCCCGATGCCGCTGCGCCCGCTCGAAGCGGAGCGCTGGATCGCCTCGCTGATCGACTGGGACGGCGCGCGGGGGCTCGCGCAGGAAGCGCTCGCCGCCTTCGGCGAGTACGTCGCCGCCGCGTGCATCCCGGACCCGCCGCCGCCCGTCGACGGGGGGGAGGCGCCCGCGCCGTCCGCCGCCGTACTGCATCTGCGGCGCACCGTCGCCGCGCTGGCCCGACGAGCACTGGGGAGGGCGCTGTCGTGACCACCAACGACCATTCCGGATCCGGCCAGGGTGCCGGCCCCGGCCAGGACGCCGTGAACCAGGGCGGCTGGCAGCCGGTCCCGCAGGGCGGCGACTACGACGCCGAGGCGACCGCCTTCGTCCAACTGCCGCCCGAGGACACCCTGGACGCGCCGCTGGCCGCGCCGGGGCACGGCTACGTACCGCCCAGCATCGAGCCACAGGCCCCAGGCGACCCGTCACGGCCCGATCCCGCCCTGCCCGGCGGCTGGGCCGCCCAGCCCGTGGCAGGCGCCCAGGACGCCGCGTACGGCCAGAGCGGCGACTACGGCCAGGCCGGGTACGGACACGGCGGCTACGGGCCCGGCGGTTACGAGCCGCAGGGCACGAGCCACTGGAACTTCAGCGATGTCGTCCAGGACGCGGGCACACCGTCCGCCGACGCCCCCGCCGAACCCACCGGCCAGTGGACCATCCCGGTCGCCGGGGGCGACCTCCCCGACGAATCGGGCGAGTTCAGTACGTCCGTACTGGCCTCCCAGTGGGCCGGCGAGGCCCCGCCCGCGCCCCTCCCCGGCGGCGCCGCCGCACCCTGGGCGCCGGAACAGGCCGAGGCCCCCTCCGACCCAGGGCCCGCCCCGGAGGCCGGGACCGCCCTCGTACCGGAAGCGGCCCCCGAGCCGGAGCACGCGCCCGGCCACTCCTCCGACCACGTGCCGGACCACTCCTCCGACCACGACTTCGCCCCGCTCACCCACAGCAACGACAGCGCCGAACACCCCTCCGGCTCCTACGTCCTGCGCGTCAACGGCGCCGACCGCCCCGTCACCGACGCCTGGATCGGCGAGTCGCTGCTGTACGTGCTGCGCGAACGCCTCGGCCTCGCGGGCGCCAAGGACGGCTGCTCCCAGGGCGAGTGCGGCGCCTGCAACGTCCAGGTCGACGGCCGGCTCGTCGCCTCCTGCCTCGTCCCCGCGGCGACCGCCGCCGGATCCGAGGTCCGTACGGTCGAGGGGCTGGCCGTCGACGGCGAACCCTCCGACGTCCAGCGGGCCCTGGCGGCGTGCGGGGCCGTCCAGTGCGGCTTCTGCGTCCCCGGCATGGCCATGACCGTCCACGACCTCCTGGAGGGCAACCACGCCCCCACGGAGCTGGAGACCCGCCAGGCGCTCTGCGGCAACCTCTGCCGCTGCTCCGGCTACCGCGGCGTCCTCGACGCGGTCGGCGAGGTCGTCGCCGAACGCAGGGCGAGCGCGGAAGCCGCGGCCGCCGCCTCCGAGGAAGCGCGCGTCCCGCACCAGGCACCCCCGGGAACCGGCGCCGCCGGTGACCCGCACACGCACCCGAACCCGCACCCGCACTCGCCCGACGGAGGCATGGCGTGAGCAACGACGCGGCCACCGGGACCGTCCTCGACGGTCCCCACCAGGAGCCGCCCGCGCACGGCCTCGGAGCCTCACTCGCGCCCGCCGAGGCGCGCGCGAAGACCGAGGGCACGTTCCCGTACGCCGCCGACCTGTGGGCCGAGGGCCTGCTGTGGGCGGCCATCCTGCGCTCGCCGCACCCGCACGCCCGCATCGTCTCCGTCGACACGGCCGCCGCCGCCGACATGCCCGGCGTACGCGCCGTCGTCACGCACACCGACATCCCCGGCGACTCCGCCTACGGCAGGAGCGTCGTCGACCGCCCCGTCTTCGCCTCCGACGTCGTACGCCACCACGGCGAGGCCATCGCCGCCGTCGCCGCCGACCATCCCGACACGGCCCGGCTCGCCGCCGCGGCCATCGCCGTCGAGTACGAAGTGCTCGAACCGGTCACCGACCCCGAGAAGGCGTTCGCCGCCGAACCGCTGCACCCCGACGGCAATCTCATCCGCCACATCCCGCTGCGCTACGGCGACCCCGACATGGCCGGCGAGGTCATCGTCGAAGGGCTCTACCGCATCGGCCGCCAGGACCCCGCCCCCATCGGCGCCGAGGCCGGCCTCGCCGTACCCAGACCGGACGGCGGCGTCGAGATCTACACCGCGTCCACCGACCCGCACACCGACCGCGACCTGGCCGCCGCCTGCTTCGGACTCGACCCCGAACAGGTCAAGGTCGTCGTCACCGGCGTCCCCGGCGCCACCGGCGACCGCGAGGACCCCGGCTTCCAGATCCCGCTGGGACTGCTCGCCCTGCGCACCGGCTGCCCCGTCAAACTCGCCGCCACCCGCGAGGAGTCCTTCCTCGGCCACGCCCACCGCCACCCCACCCTGCTGCGCTACCGCCACCACGCGGACGGAGAGGGCCGCCTCGTCAAGGTCGAGGCCCAGATCCTGCTGGACGCGGGCGCGTACGCCGACGCCTCCTCCGAATCCCTCGCCGCGGCCGTCGCCTTCGCCTGCGGCCCGTACGTCGTCCCGCACGCCTTCATCGAGGGCTGGGCCGTACGCACCAACAACCCGCCCTCCGGCCACGTCCGCGGTGAAGGCGCCATGCAGGTCTGCGCCGCGTACGAGGGCCAGATGGACAAGCTCGCCGCCAAACTCGGCCTCGAACCAGCCGAACTGCGCCTCCGTAACGTCCTCGCCACCGGCGACATCCTCCCCACCGGCCAGACGGTGACCTGCCCGGCCCCGGTCGCGGAACTCCTCACCGCCGTACGGGACTACCCCCTGCCCGCCCTTCCCAAGGACACCCCGGAAGCCGCCTGGCTGCTCCCCGGCGGCCCCGAGGGCGCGGGCGAGCCGGGCGCGGTACGGCGCGGCGTCGGCTACGCGCTGGGCATGGTCCACATGCTCGGCGCCGAGGGCGCCGACGAGGTCTCCACGGCGACCGTGAAGGTCCACGACGGCATCGCCACCGTCATCTGCGCCGCCGTCGAGACCGGCCAGGGCTTCACCACACTCGCCCGGCAGATCGTCCAGGAGACCCTCGGCATCGAGGAGGTCCAGGTCGCCCCGGTCGACACGGACCAGCCCCCGGCGGGCCCGGCGGCCCACGGCCGGCACACCTGGGTCTCGGGCGGCGCGGTCGAACGCGCGGCGAAGATGGTCCGTACGCAGCTCCTCCAGCCGCTGGCCCACAAGTTCGGGATGTCCACCGAACTGCTCCAGATCACCGACGGCAAGATCACCTCGTACGACGGCGTGCTCTCCACGACCGTCACGGAGGCCTTGGACGGCAAGGAACTCTGGGCCACGGCCCAGTGCCGCCCCCACCCCACCGAACCCCTCGACGACGCGGGCCAGGGCGACGCCTTCGTCGGCATGGCCTTCTGCGCGATCCGCGCCGTCGTGGACGTCGACATCGAACTCGGCTCGATCCGCGTCGTGGAGATGGCCGTGGCGCAGGACGTCGGCCGCGTCCTCAACCCGGCGCAGCTCGCCACCCGCATCGAGGCGGGCATCACCCAGGGCATCGGCACGGCCCTCACGGAGAACCTCCGCACCACCCGAGGCCTGATCCGCCGCCCCGACCTCACCGGCTACGCACTCCCGACCTCCCTGGACGCCCCGGACATCCGCATCGTCCGCCTGGTCGAGGAACGCGACGTGGTGGCCCCCTTCGGCGCCAAACCCGCCAGCGCGGCCCCGGTGGTCACCTCCCCGGCGGCGGTGGCGGCAGCGGTACGCGCGGCTACGGGCCGCCCGATCAGCCGCCTCCCGATCCGCCCCCAGGCGGCGGTGGCGGCGGCGCCGGGCGGGTAGGGGCCGACCTGCGCGGGCGACCCGCGCGGGCGACCCGCGCGGGCAGGACGTCTCCTCATGGATGTGCTCGTCCCATGTGTAAAGGCTCCCGGGATACGACCTGGTCAACAGGGTTTTACCTGCCCGATGTTGACGTGATTCCCGTTGCAGTCGCGACCTTGGAGTGCGCGGTGTCGGCACCACTGGCTAAGCTCAAGAGTCAGATGTTGGCAAAGGGGGGAGGCATCCGTGCTGATCACGGACGTCCTGATCGTGGACAACGGTGGGCCCGGGGGACCGGGCGCGGGGGCCGGTGAACGCGGATGAGCGACGAAAGCATGCTGCGCTCGGTCCATCCGGCGATGGCCTCCATGCTCTACGACGCCGAGTCGATGATGGACTTCAAGAAGCGCGTCGACAAGCTGATCACCAACCTGAACGACTCACAGGCCGCCCCGGACAAGGTGGGCCAGGAGCCGGTGGGACGGAGCCACTTCGGCGGGGACGGCGGCGCCTGGGCGGAAGCGAACGGCCTGTCGGCGGCGTACACCTCGGTCATCGACCAACTGAAGGACCTCTCGCAGCTCCTGGCGGACTCGCTGGAGGGCATGGGGATCGCGGTGGTCTCCTCCAAGCACGGCTACGAGGGCGAGGACGACGACATCCGGACGCGCATGCTCGCGATCCAGAAGAACATGAAGAAGCACTACAACCCGGAGCTCGACCCGGCGGCGCAGCAGAACAAGAGCCAGGACCAGGACCAGGGCCAGGATCAGAACAAGGAGCAGCCGGGCGACACCGCCGGTGTCGTAGCTCAGTAACGGCCTGCGCTTCGGCGAGGTCGGGCGGGACCACGGGGATTACGGGGACTACGGGGAACAGGTAGGACATCGGGATGGCGGAGTACGGCGAATACAACGGGGGCGGCGGTTCGACGTCCTTCGAGGCCATGTCCCACGAGCAGATGCTCGCGTGGCTGGACAAGGCGAACAGCGGGACGGTACAGGCGGCGGCCGACCGGCTGTCGGCCGCGGCCTTCGAAATCCGTGATATCGCCCAGCAGTTCCAGTTCCGTCCGCAACGGGTGGAATGGGAGGGGAAGGGCAAGGACGCCTTCGAAAGCTGGGGGGCGAGTTTGGCCAGCTCGACGTACCGGCTGGCCGAGTACAGCGACGAAGCCTCGAAGTGGCTCTCCCGGGCGTCCGACGCGATCGCGGTCGCGCAGAGCTCCATCCCCCGCGACGTCCCGGGCGCCAAGGCCAACCTCGCGGCGGCGAACGCGCATCGCAACGACCCGGACGCGGGGCTGGTGGCGGGCAAGTCTCTGGAGACGCTTGAGGCGGGGGCGGAGAAGAGCCGCCTGGAAGCCGCCGACCAGATGAGAAAGCTGTCGCAGTCGTACCAGCAGGCCCAGACGCAGATGACGAAGCTGGAGGCGCCTACGTTTCAGCCGCCGCCGGGGGCGTTCGTGCCGGACAGCGATGTGAGGTACGACAGCAGTCAAGTCGCGCGCACCGGAAGCAATACAGGTTCGGCAGTGCCTGGGGGTTCTGACTCTTCCCAGTCGGGCCGGGTAAGTGGTGGCGGCGAGGCATCCGCACCACAGTTCCGAGGCGGCTCGGTATTGCCTCCCGCTGATCTGACGAGACCGGAGCAGCCCACCAGCATGGAGGTGGCCGGTTTGGATACGCCTCCGTCGACACTCGCACCCTCTTCAGTAGCGCCGAGTACCCCGGTGGGAGGGAGCAGGCCTGAGAGCGGTGTTACTCCTAGCCTGGGGATGATTCCGCCCGCGTTCGGCGGAAAGCCCTCCACGAATACCGGGCAGCTCGGCCCAGGGAGACCTGGCGCGGGAGTACGCACTCCGCTGCTGCCTGGGCAGACCGGGCCCGCCGGTGGCTCCGTCGTGCGCCCGCCGCAGGACCGTGGCATCCTCGGCGGCCGAGCCGTCCCGCCCAACTCGGGCCGGCCCACGGGAGGCATCCCTCGGGGCACGGTCATCGGTGGCGAAGGTGTTCACGGGCGCCCCCCGATGGCCAACGGCGCGGGCGGTGGCATGGGTGGTGTGGGCTCTGGCCAAGGCGGAATGGCTGCGGGACGTCGGCTCGGTGGTGAGACCGGCGGTATCGTCGGCGGCCGTCCACAGCAGCCCGGCACCAGTGCTGGGCGCCCCTTCACTCCGGGAGGCTCAGGCCTTGTACGCGGAGCGAACGGTGAAGGCAGACAAGCCGGTCAAGCAGCACGTGGTGGAGCTGTTGGGCCGCGTGCCAATGGCGCGGCACGTCGTCGTGACGACGCCCAGGGAAATCGTCCGGACTACCTCGTCGAGGACGAGGAAACCTGGCAGCAGGGTGGGCGACGCATTGTCCCGCCGGTTATCGACTGATGTCGCAGGGAAGCGGTGTGGGAAAGCAGATGCGTATCGGCAGCCGTTCAAGGATTCGAAGCAGGACGGCGATCGCCGCCGCTCTGGGAATATTGCTGGCGGGAGCAGCCACTGCGCCTGCGCAAGCGGATTCCATCCGATCGCAGCAGTGGCACCTCGATACGTTGGGCGCCGAGAACATCTGGAAGGTGAGCACAGGCAAGGGGGTGACGGTTGCGGTCATCGACACGGGGGTTGATGACACCAACCCCGACCTTCTCGGGCAGGTCATCAACGGCACGGACCTCGCTTCAGGAGAGTCTGGCGATGAGCACTCCGACTACAAAGGTCATGGCACTGGCATTTCTGCGATTATTGCCGGCACGGGGAAGAGTGGAGGAGGGGACGGGGCATTCGGAATGGCTCCGGGAGCTAAGATCCTCCCCATTCGGATGCCTAACGTGGGATGGGATGCCAACCGGGACTTGAACGTCAAACAATTTAACACCTCCGTATCGACTGCAATTCGCTATGCAGCTGATTCAGGAGCGAAAGTCATCAACATTTCGATGGCGACGCGTGAGGGTTCCCAACGGATGACGGATGCAGTCAAGTACGCCCTCGATAAGGGATCCTTGGTCTTCGCCGCTACAGGTAACGACGGTGACTCCTCGTTGTCGTACCCTGCCGCTACTCCTGGGGTCCTCGGAGTGGGCGCTGTGGGCAAGGATCTCAAGAAGACCGAGCAGTCTCAGTGGGGCCCTGCCGTGGACTTCGCCGCCCCCGGCAAGGACATCGTGCACGCTTGCGCAGGAGCGACGGGTCTCTGCAAATCGACTGGCACCAGCGATGCGACCGCCATTGCCTCCGCCTCCGCCGCGTTGATCTGGTCCAAGCACCCTGAGTGGACCAACAACCAGCTTCTTCGCGCCATGCTCAACACGGCCGGTGGTCCGACGAGCGGCAACAAGCGCAACGACTACGTCGGCTACGGTGCCATCCGGCCGCTTCGAGCGATCAACACTCCCGGTGACCTGGGCCCGGCGGACGAGTACCCCCTGCCGGATCTCCTGGCCGCTGGGTCCAAGTCGCCCTCTCCTGCGGCCGAGGCCTCCGAGGCGGCAGGCAGCGCCGCTGACGACAAGGAAGACGCCAAGGAGCCCGCCGCCGCGTCGGACGGAGGCGGTAACACCGGTCTCTGGATCGGAGTGGGCGTGGGCGCTGCCGTGCTTCTGGGCGGTGCGGTAGCCGTAGCGGTCGTCCGGTCCCGTCGTCGTGCGGCAGCGGCCTCGGCGGCGCCTGCCCCGGCCTACGCGCCGTACCCGCAACAACAGCCGCCGTACCCGCCGGCCTACGCACCGCCGCAGCCCGGGCAGGGGCAGGTGCAGGGCGATCCCCGTAACGCGCCTCCAGGGCCCGGCCTTTGAGGCTGGCCTCACACTGAGGCTGGTTGCCTCCTCAGAGGGCCGGAGGCGTGGAGGGGGCAGGCGTGCTCGCGGACCAGAAGTCGGAGTGCACGGAGGGGGAAGGGACCTTCGGCCCTTCAAAGGGAGTTCCATTGGCTTTGGTCTTGGGTGGGGCGACTTCTGACTCAATGAAGCACGGAGTTGCCAGGGAGAAGAAGACCTGGCCCTTGGCGCCAACCTTGACGCTCATCCGGAAGTCTTCCGGTGTCCGAGCGAAAATGGCAGGCGTCTCCTTCGCGGGGTTCGTGCTGGTGATTTCGTATCCCTGCTTCTTCCACAGCCGCTCCAGTACGCCGAGCAGGTTGCCTCGTCGCTCCTCTGACACGACGGTCATCACGGCGGCACGCCGAGTTGCCGCCCCGGTTGTCTTGCCGTCGATGGTGTAATCGCCACACCCGCTTTCAGTGGGCGCGTAATGTACCCAATTCAGAGGCGGTTGTACCGAAGAGATGGTTTCCAACATGATTGTGTCAGCTTTCTCGGCTGCCTCTTGCAGACTCATCTTGCTCACCACGTGTTTTTCCTCCTTCTCACCCCAAGAGGTTCCCGGGATGCCGCAGCCGGCCACCACCATCACCAGTGCTGCGGCCAGCGAGCAGCGCAGTGTCTTCGTCATCGGTGCTCCTGAAGCGTGAGACCATCCCGGCCCGCGACAATTTTCGCGATGTTGTCGGCAGACTCCGGGTCCTTCTCCGGATTGAAGTAGTTCGAGTGGGCCGGCGTCGCGCCCTGCCCGTCGACGAACGGGCGTGCTCCCTCGTCCACCTTGAAACGCGTCGCACCGAAGTCCGCGTGTGCCGGGTCGGTGCCGAACCAGATCTGGCTCTCGTCCTCCGAGGATCTGAAGCCCGCGATGCCGCCCACCACGCTGCCTGCCGCAGCACCGACCAGGCCTCCTGCGGGGCCACCCATGCCGAGCCCCAGCACCAGTCCGGCCGAGCCACCGCCGGCCACGCCGGCTCCGAGGGCGCTCGACTCGTCCCTGCTCGGCATCATGGTCACCGGGTCGTTGTCCGCGGCGCCGACATATACATGGCCTTGGCCGACGCCGAGGCCCTTGGCAGAGTCCGCGCCGGTGCCGGGGCTGCCGAGGAGCACGATGTCATCGGCGCCCGGGATGCCCCCGCTCTGCTGTGCCGCCTGCCCCACGGTGAAGGAACCGTACGAGTGGCCGATCGCGGTGACATGTGGGTCGGCGTTCTGGTTGGTCGCCGAGATGCCCGCCATGAATGTGTTGTACGTATCCGCCCCGGCACTGGCATTGTGCTCGAACATCACGTCCGCGTTGTCGGTCAACTTTTCGGCGGGGAGCTGGGGCGCGTCGTAGCCGAGCCAGACGATCGCGGCGCTCGACTCGTCATACGCTGCCGCGCCGACAGCCGTGTCTCGCGCTCGCTTCACATCGTTTTTCGCGAAGCTCTCGTCCAGCGCCGTGCCCAGCCCCGGAACGTACGCGGAGACGTTCCTCGCAGTGTCCGGGTTACCGAAGGACACGATCGCGCGGCCGTTTCCCTGGTCGCCGATGCCCAGCAGGTACATCGGGGGGACACCTTCCGCAGGGTCCGCCCGGAGCTGTGCGTCGATCGACTTCAGGCCGTCCAGTTGCGTCTGCGCCTTCTCGCTGTTCTGACCCTCCAACTTGCCGATCAGTAATCGGAGGCTGTCGCGGTTGGCCGCGTCTCGGGTCTCCGCCGGGATTCCGTCCAGGTTGCCGATCACATCGGGGTAGACAGCCCGGTACTCCTCCCGCTGTTCCTGTGTGAGACCGACCCACCATGCCCTGCACTCCGCAGGGGATTTGTCCTGCGGGATGTTGTCCTTCAGGTAGTCGTCAGCCACGTCGCGGACGGCTGCCGCGTCCGCCGCGGCGTCCGTCCAGGTCTTCGTGTCGACCGTGAGGCCGGGAGCCGCTTTGAGTTTGGCCAGGGTCTCGCTGAAGCGTCTGTCGGTCTCCCGGGCCTCGTTGACCGCTTTGAGGATGCGGTTGGCGATGTCCTGGGCCTTGGCGTGGTTCGGGTTGGGCGGAGCCAGTGGCGGGGCCCCGGAAGAGGCGCCCAGCGAAGGGGCGTATGTGCCTGTCGCGCTGCCACCCGGAAGCCGGGTGCCGTCGATGATGTTCTCGCCGCCGGCCGGGTAACTCACCGAACCGTCCGGGTGCACGGTGAACTTGAGGTTGACCGCCTCCTCCAAGGCTCCCCTCAAGTATGTCTGTGAGTCGCTCAGTTCGAACGCCAGGCTGTTCAGTGTCGTACGGATCAGGCCGCACTCGGTGTAGAGATACTCGAAGTTCCGGTCGAGTTGCTTCAGCCGTCTCAGCGCCGCGCTCGCCGCCTCGCCCTTCTGCGACGTCGCGAGCCGATTGGTCATCTCGTTGCTCACCCGGTCACGTGCGGCATCGGCCCGGTTGCTCACCACGCCCCAGCCGTCGGCCGCATCTTGGAGTTCCGAGTACTTCAGGTCGCGCAACTGCTGCCATGTCAGCACAGCGGTCACTTCGCCTGTCCTCCGGTCGGCCTGTCCAATCCGGCGAAGGAGGACTTCACCTCCGCGTTGCGTTCCCCCTGGCCGTCAGCGACCAGCCGCAACTTCGGGGCGAGGGAACCGCACTCGTCCTGGACGGCCTTCAGCCGCTCCTCCCACGAGGTGAGCACCGAGCTGAGGGTGGCCATGCTTGCCAGCCCCTCGGTGCCGGCGGCGGCACTCCCATGCGCGGCGGTTAGCCGGCTCTTCGCGGTGGTGATGCTGGTGTGCAACTCCTCGGCGACCCGGGCGGCTTTGGTCCACGGGCCGTCGCTGTGACGCAGGTCCGGCTCTCCACCGGCGTTTCCCGTCGGGGCCGAGGCCAGCGACATCCGTGCTTCGGTCGAGCCGTCACCACCACGGCCTGCCATGTCGAACAGCCGCTGCCACTCGTCCGAGTGCGAGCTGGTTGTCACGCCTGCGTCCCCCCGTTTCCCCCGTGTCCTGATCTCCGGATCAAGGTATCGGATGCGTTGCGTATGCGGATGCACACGGGCTGTGGGCGTGACGGTTTACGGGGCCGCCGGGAGCCCCGGGAACGCGGCGGACGCCGCCCACGCCGTCAGTTCGCGCTGGGCCGCGGCCCGCAGTTCCGGGGTGGTCGGGCCTTCCGCGACCAGGGCGTAGTGGAGGGTGCCCGCGGTGTCCTTCGCGGGTGGGGCCGTCAGCAGGAGGCGCTGGGCGCTGGTGGTGCCGGGTTCCGTGGCGGATGCCAGGGGGTGGTCGGCGGTCTGGCCCTGGGCGGTGTAGGCGGGCAGGCCGGTGGCCGTGCCCAGGTCGGAGACGACCGTGGTGGTGGCGGGGGTGAAACCGTTCGGCAGGTGGAGCTGGGTCGGGGCGCGGGTCGCGCCCTCGGAGCGCCAGACCAGGATTCCGTACCGCCCGGTGCCCACCAGGCGGGCGGTGCTGGGCAGGGTGTCGGGGATCCGGTTCCAGGTCAGGGCCGTGCCGCTGTCGCGGGAGCGGTCCTCGTACGTGAACGCGACCGTACGGCCTGCCACCGCGCCCGGGTAGAGCCGGTCCAGCAGCCGGGCGTCCTGGCGCAGTACGGCCTGGCCCGAGGTGTCGAGTCCGACGGCGGACATGTCCTCGTCGTTCCACGCGTCGCCCTGGGTGAGGATCTTGTCGGGGTTGCCGTTCATCGCCTCGCGGTGGCGCCCGCTGTAGAGGTCCCACTGCCACTGCGTGCCCGAGAGCACGGGCCCCGAGCGGGCGGCCCCCGTCCACCAGGCCGCCCCCGGCAGCCGGGAGTCGAGCGCCTGGTACAGCGCCTTGTTGACGGTGGGTGCCTTGTCGGCGGTCATGCCGTTCAGCGGGTGGCCGAACTCGCTGACGATCCCGGTGGTGCCCAGCGCCGCCGAGCGGTCCCGGACGGTCGTGAAGTCGCCGGAGTACTGGCCGTCGTTGGCCTTGCCCCACATGAAGACCCCGGAGATGGCCTTCTGGTCGTAGAAGTGCGTGTTGAAGACGTAGCGCGCGCCGACGGTGCCCGCGTCGAGGAGGCCGCCCTCGTGGCGCGCGAAGTCCAGGTTGGCGTTCCAGAACATGTTGGGCTCCACGAAGACCGGCTTGTCGCGCCAGCCCGCCGCGTCCATGCGGGAGCGGAACTTCTCGTAGAACGGCCAGAGCACGTCCCGTTCCCAGGCGCGGCTGCTCTGGCCGGCCGCGTACTCGCCCGCGAACGGCTCGTTGTACGGGTCGAAGCCGACGATGCCCGCGAACTCGTCCGCGTCGAGGTTCTGCGCGAGGTACGTCATCGTCTTCTGCGCGGTGTCGAGGAACGCGGTTCGGACGGGAATGCCGAGGACGCGGTTGCTCCAGAAGTCCCTGGTCGCGCTCTTGACCGCCTGGTTCTGGGTGATGTTCTGGCCCCACAGGACGCAGATGCCGCACGACTCGCGCGGGTACCCGCCCGCCTCGATGGCCCATCGGGGCGCGCCGTCGCCCGTGTACCAGCTGTCCTTGTCGAAGAGGTACCGGGAGTGAAGATCCTGGTGGAAGTCGGGGAACACCCGCAGTCCGGCGTCGAGGAGTGCCCTGATCTGCTCGGTGGCTCCGCGCAGGTAGGCGGTGTCGATCCTGCCCGGCTCCGGTTCGGCGTGGGCCCAGGAGAGCAGGAACCGTACGGCGTTCCCTCCGGTCAGCGAGCGCAGGGCCACGGCGGATTTACGGGCGTCCGCCACGTCGGCGAAGGGCAGGCCGCCGTTCTCGTCCAGTTTGGTCTCGCCGGAGACGTTGAACCCGCGCAGGACGACCTCGCGGCCGTGGCCGTCGGTGAACCGGGCGCCGTTGACGGAGACCTCGGTGGCCGCCCGGTCGTCGAACCACAGCGCGGCCCGGGTGCTCTCCGCCGCGGCGGTCCCCGGGCCGCCGAGTGCGACCCCCGTCAGCAGCGCCAGCACGGCGCCGAGCAGGGCGCACCTGCGGGCCGGCCTTCGAGTCGGCCTGTGGGCCGTACGACGTGTGGCGCTGTGACGTGTGGTGCGACGTGCCGTGCGGGGTCCCGCCCCGGGTGTCGTCATGGACACAACAGTGGAGCAGCTACTGACGGGTAGTCAAGAGTTCCGTTGCGGATGCCGTCGGGGGTGAGCGCGCGAGTGGGTGGGGCGGGCGGTCAACATATGCTGATCCGACCGGCGTTGCTCCTGCAATCATGCCGTACGTCAGCGAGGGAGACCGATGAGCCAGCCGCCGTACCCACCTGCTCCCGACGGTTCAGGGGCTCCGCAGGACCAGCCGGGCCGGTCGGCGCAGCCGGACCGTCCGGGGCCGTACTCGCTTCCCCCTCAGCCGCAGGCGCCCCCGCAGGGGGTTCCCGTCGAGGGCAACCCGTACGCACAGCCGGCCCCGCCCGCCTACGGCGGCTATCAAGGGCAGCAAGGACAGCAAGGACAGCAAGGACAACAAGGACAGCAGGGGCTCCAGGGGAACCCGGGGCACCAGGGCTATCAGGGGGCCCCACCGCCGTACATACCCCAGCAACCCCACTCGCCCCAGCCCCCGCAGCGTCCCGGCGGCCGGCGCGGAACCGTCCTGCTGGCCGGTGCGGTGGCCGCCGTCGTGCTGCTCGCCGGGGGCGGCGTCTGGCTGGCGGCCAGCGGGGGCGGGGATGAGGGCGGGAGTGACGGCAAGGACGTCGCCGCGAGCGTCGGCCCGTCCGACGTCGCGTCGAGCGGCGCGACGGAGGAGTCCGCCGCCCCCGAACCGTCCGACCCTGAACCCTCTGACCCGGAGCCCTCCGACGCCGGGCCCACCGGCACCGGCATGGAGGCGATGTGGCGGTCCTCCTCGGGCGGCGGGATCCTGGGTGTCCTCAAGGGCGAGGACATCGAGACCATCAAGAAGGACAGCAAGATCACGATGGTGTACGTCAAGGGCAGTCTGGAGTGCAGAGGCCTGCGCACGGTGAAGGAGCCGGGCAAGAAGTACCGCTTCGCGCTGCTCTGCTCCCGGGACGGCGAGCCGGTGGAGTCGGAGGACCGCGGTGGTGACTTCACCTTCGGCGACGGCGCGCTCAGCGTGGAGTGGACGTCCGGTGGCACCGGCACCGAGAGCTTCGAGCGTTACGCGGACGCCCCGTAGCCGCCCCTGGCGAAGGGGGTGACGGAGTTACGGGCCGCCCCGGTGTTCTCGGGGCGGCCCGTACGCGTACGGAAACCGAGGCCGTGGCGGGAATCGAACCCACGTAACTCGAGTTGCAGTCGAGCCCCTGAACCACTCGGGCACACGGCCGTGCACTTCGCTGTATTTCTTCGTGTCTCGTCATGCTTGGTCGCGCTCGGTCGTACTTCGTCCTGCGTCGTCCTTCTGTCCATGACCGTACGAGGGCGGACGGCGGCGCTCAAGGCTTTCCGCCGGTGTGCAACGCGACTGCCACACTCCGTTCACGGACGCGCGGACGCGCGGACGCACGGACGCGGCGGACGCACAGATGCACGGTGACGTACGGACGCACCGCGCGAAGTCGTACGACCAAGGGCCCGGCGAAGATCCATCCAGCGACAGGGCCCAACCTGCGATACGCCCCTTACTCTGAAGCAATGACCGCACTGGAACCAGGCGACGCCGACGTCGCCCCCGCTGCCCCCTCCGGGATACCCGGTCCCAGCGCCACACCTCCGGCCGTCCCCGCCACCGTCCCCGCACCCGTCTCCGGGTGGCGCGGCGGTGTGCTCGGGCCGGAACACCGGGCGCTCAGCATCGCCATCGTCTCCGTCGTGCTGCTGATCGCCTTCGAGGCGACCGCGGTCGGTACGGCGATGCCGGTCGCCGCGCGTGAGCTGGACGGCGTGTCGCTGTACGCCTTCGCCTTCTCCGCGTACTTCACGACCAGCCTCTTCGCCATGGTGCTCTCCGGCCAGTGGTCCGACCGTGACGGGCCGCTCGCGCCGCTCGTCACCGGTGTCGGCGCCTTCGCCGCCGGGCTGCTGCTCTCCGGCGCGGCCGGCTCCATGTGGCTGTTCGTCCTGGGGCGGGCGGTGCAGGGGCTCGGTGGCGGGCTGGTCATCGTCGCGCTGTACGTGGTCATCAGCCGCGCCTACTCGCAGCGGCTGCGGCCCGCGATGATGGCCGCGCTGGCCGCGAGCTGGGTGGTTCCGTCCGTCGTCGGGCCGCTCGCCGCCGGGACCGTCACCGAGCACCTCGGCTGGCGCTGGGTCTTCGTCGGGATCCCCGTTCTCGTCGTACCGCCGCTGGTCTTCGCGGTGCCCGCGATCCGGCGGATGGCGTCGGGGCCCGCGGACCCGTCGGGGCCGCCGGCCGTCTTCGACCGGCGCAGGATCCGGCTCGCCCTCGGGATCTCGCTGGGTGCGGCGCTCCTCCAGTACGCGGGCCAGGACCTGCGCGTCCTCTCGCTCCTGCCGGCGGTGGCGGGCCTGGCGTTCCTCGTGCCCGCCGTCCTCGTACTGCTGCCGGGCGGGACCTGGCGGGCGGCGCGCGGGCTGCCGTCCGTGGTGCTGCTGCGCGGGGTCGCCTCGGGGGCGTTCATCGCGGCGGAGAGCTTCGTACCGCTCATGCTGGTCACGCAGCGCGGCCTGTCGCCCACGATGGCCGGGCTCTCGCTCGCGGTCGGCGGCGCGACCTGGGCGCTCGGCTCGTACGTACAGTCCCGGCCGCGCATGGAGCCGTACCGGGGGCGGCTGATGGCGGGCGGCATGGTGCTGGTGGCGCTGGCCATCGCGGTCGCGCCGAGCGTGCTGATCGAAGCGGTGCCGGTCTGGGTGGTGGCGGTCGCCTGGGCCTTCGGCTGTCTGGGCATGGGCGCGGTGATCGCCTCCACGAGCGTGCTGCTGCTCCAGCTCTCGGCGCCGGAGGAGGCGGGTGCGAACTCGGCGGCCCTCCAGATCTCCGACGGCCTCTCGAACGTCCTGCTGCTGGCGGCGGGCGGCGCGGCCTTCGCGGCGCTGGGCGGCGGCGCGGTGGGCGCGGCGGGCCACGCCGCGTCGGACGTGACGGCCACGGCGTCGCACCCGGCGGCGTTCGCGGCGGTGTTCCTGCCGATGGCGGTGGTGGCGCTGGTGGGGGTGTGGGTGGCGACGCGGGTCCGCGTAGCTGTGCGCTGAACTGGTGCCGCCGGGTCCGCGTAGATGTGCGCTGAGCTGGTGCCGCCGGGTGAGGACCGAAAACTCGGCGCCGCGTGGTACCACGCGGTACCATGCGGCCATGGCTGGTCTGAATCTGAGGTTCACCGACGAAGAGCTGAATGCACTGCGCGAGCGCGCCGAGGCGGAGGGCCGCAGCATGCAGTCGTTCGCCCACGAGGCGGTCATCACCGCCATAAACGAGCGTTCGCGCCTTTTCAACGAGGCGGCGGACCATGTGCTGGCGGCGAGTGAGGAGCTCAACCGGAGGCTCGCCTGATGCAGTACCTGACACTTCCCGAGTTGCTCGCACTCGCCAAGCGTCTCGGTGCTGACGAGGTGCGTGACTACGGGCTGCTCGACTCGGCGCTGGGTCGCCCGCAGGCGAGCGTGTTCGGCCAGGACGCGTATCCGGACGTGTGGCAGAAGGCAGCGGCTCTGATGGAGTCCCTGGCGCGAAATCATGCGCTCGTGGACGGCAACAAGCGCATTGCCTGGTACGCCACATGGGTTTTCCTGCATCTGAACGGGCATCCACTGAGTCCTGATTTCGACGTGGACGAGGCGGAACGGTTTGTGTTGAGCGTGTGCCAGGGTGATCTGGAGATGCCGAAGATCGCGGAGGTGCTGTCGCGTTTCGCGCGGTGACGGATCCACGGATGTGGCGCCCGTCGCACCTGCCCGTCCGCGGCCTCGTTCGTACGAGAACCGGGTCACCCCGCCGGTAGGGTGGCCCGGTTGTCGTACGTAAGCCCCTGTTCCCGCCGGCGTTCACGCGTCCGGCCGAGCCCCCACGTAACCCCACGTCCGAGCGTCCGAACCGGAGACCGTGACTACTACCGCCTCCTCCTCCCACCACCTCTCGCCCGCCTTCCCCGGCCGCGCGCCCTGGGGCACCGCCAACAAGCTGCGTGCCTGGCAGGAAGGTGCCCTCGGCCGATACCTAGAGGAGCAGCCCCGTGACTACCTCGCCGTCGCGACCCCTGGCGCCGGCAAGACGACCTTCGCGCTGACGCTCGCCTCCTGGCTGCTGCACCACCACGTCGTGCAGCAGATCACCGTCGTCGCGCCCACCGAGCACCTGAAGAAGCAGTGGGCCGAGGCCGCCGCGCGGGTGGGGATCAAGCTCGACCCCGAGTACAGCGCGGGACCGGTGAGCAAGGAGTACGACGGCGTCGCCATCACGTACGCGGGCGTCGGGGTCAGGCCGATGCTGCACCGCAACCGGTGCGAGCAGCGCAAGACCCTCGTCATCCTCGACGAGATCCACCACGCGGGCGACTCCAAGTCCTGGGGCGAGGCGTGCCTGGAGGCGTTCGAGCCCGCGACCCGGCGCCTCGCGCTGACCGGGACGCCGTTCAGGTCCGACACCAACCCGATCCCCTTCGTCGCGTACGAGGAGGGCAACGACGGCATCCGCCGCTCCGCCGCCGACTACACGTACGGATACGGGAACGCGCTCCGCGACGGCGTCGTCCGGCCGGTGATATTCCTCAGCTACAGCGGCAACATGCGCTGGCGCACCAAGGCCGGCGACGAGATCGCCGCGCGCCTCGGCGAGCCCATGACCAAGGACGCGATCTCCCAGGCGTGGCGCACCGCGCTCGACCCGCGCGGCGACTGGATGCCCAGCGTCCTGCGCGCCGCCGACCAGCGCCTCACCGAGGTGCGCAAGGGCATCCCGGACGCCGGCGGACTGGTGATCGCGAGCGATCAGGAGGCGGCGCGCGCGTACGCCAAACTCATCCGCGAGATCACCGGGACGAAGGCGACGCTCGTCCTCTCCGACGACGTCGGCGCGTCGAAGCGGATCGACGAGTTCGCGGCGAGCGAGGAGCGGTGGATGGTCGCCGTCCGCATGGTGTCGGAGGGGGTCGACGTGCCGCGCCTCGCCGTCGGCGTGTACGCGACGACCATCTCGACCCCGCTGTTCTTCGCGCAGGCCGTGGGCCGTTTCGTACGGTCCCGGCGGCGCGGCGAGACCGCGTCCGTCTTCCTGCCCACCATCCCCACCCTCCTCGGCATCGCCAACGAGATGGAGGTCGAGCGCGACCACGTCCTCGACAAGCCGAAGAAGGAGGGGGAGGAGGACCCCTACGCCGAGTCCGAGAAGGAGATGGCGGAGGCGGAGCGCGAGCAGGACGAGGACACCGGCGAGCAGGACATGCTGCCCTTCGAGGCGCTGGAGTCCGACGCCGTCTTCGACCGGGTGCTGTACGACGGCGCCGAATTCGGCATGCAGGCGCACCCGGGCAGCGAGGAGGAGCGGGACTACCTCGGCATTCCGGGGCTCCTCGAACCCGACCAGGTGCAGTTGCTGCTCCAGAAGCGGCAGGCCCGGCAGATCGCGCACAGCCGCAAGAAGCCGGACACCGAGGCCGACCTGCTGGAGCTGCCGGCCGAGCGGCGCCCCGTCGTCTCCCACAAGGAGCTGCTGGAGCTGCGCAAGAAGCTCAACACGATGGTCGGCGCGTACGTCCACCAGAGCGGCAAGCCGCACGGGGCGATCCACACGGAGCTGCGCCGGGTGTGCGGCGGGCCGCCGAGCGCGGAGGCCACGGCGGGGCAGCTCAGGGAGCGCATCTCGAAGGTGGGGGAGTGGGCCACCCGGATGCGCTGAGCGGTCGGTGTGAGCCGGCGTGAACCGGCGTGAGGTGTGGACGTCGTAGAGGTATGAGCGAGACGCCGTGACGGTTGTAACGGTTGATGTACAGCGTGGCCGCCGCCCGGACCCGGGGTGGCGGCCATGACTGCTCTCCGGGGCCCTCGGTCGTCACCGTACGGGTCGTATGTGGGCACGTAACGTCACTGTTCGGTCGGACATTTACCGTTAACGCGGTTTGACTCGCCTCTCATGCCCGGATTCTGGACGAGGGCTTCCGCTCAGCGGTACCGAATGGTTACTGTCCCCGCAATGTGAACGCTCCGTGGCAACTCCGCCGCGTAGCGCAGCCGGTGGTGCCATGGCCCGCCGGTGGCCTCTCCGCGCGGCGCCGGAACGGGACCCGGCGCGGCAGAAGCTCCAGGGCGGGGAGAGCGCCGTCGTCACTCTTCCCCAAGGTCTCGGCCTCGCTCGACCAGGGGAGACCTCATCCGAACTCGCTCCGAACTCACACCGAAGGAGAGGGCGTCGTGACCGCGGAGACCTCCCAGACGCTCGACCGGGGACTGCGCGTCCTCAAGCTGCTCGCCGACACCGACCACGGGCTGACCGTCACCGAGCTGTCCACCAAACTCGGCGTCAACCGGACCGTCGTCTACCGGTTGCTCGCCACGCTCGAACAGCACACGCTCGTACGCCGTGACCTCGGCGGCCGGGCCAGGGTCGGCCTCGGCGTGCTGCGCCTGGGCCGGCAGGTGCATCCGCTGGTACGGGAGGCCGCGCTGCCCGCGCTGCGGGCGCTCGCCGAGGACATCGGCGCGACCGCGCACCTGACGCTCGTCGACGGGGCGGAGGCGCTGGCCGTCGCCGTCGTGGAGCCGACCTGGACCGACTACCACGTGGCCTACCGGGCCGGATTCCGTCATCCGCTGGACCGGGGCGCGGCCGGCAAGGCGATCCTCGCCGCCCGGCAGGGCGTCCTCACCGAGCCGCGCTGCACCCTCACCAGCGGCGAGTTGGAGGCGGGCGCGAGCGGGGCGGCGGCGGCGCTGGTCGGGGTGACCGGGATCGAGGGGAGCGTGGGCGTGGTGATGCTCGCGGACGCCGTACCGGAACGGGTCGGTCCGCGCGTCGTCGACGCGGCCCGCGAGGTGGCGGACGCCCTGCGCTGACGGACGCCCTGCGCTGACGGACGCCGTGTGCCGGCGGGCGCCCCCCTCGGTGGTGGGCGCCCCGTGCCGGCGAAGGCCCAGCGCCGGCGAAGGCCCCGCACCGGCGAAGGCCCAGCGCTGGCGGACGGGTGACGGCGCGCGGCAGATACATTGACATCGTGTTCTCTCGCCTCCCGCGGTTCTCTCGCCTCTCGCGCCCCAGCATCCTCGTCGTGTGCGCCGTCCCGATCGTCGCGCTCTTCGTCGTCGTCGGCGTCGCGCCCCTGCCGTACGCCGTGGCGCAGCCCGGGATGACCGCGGACGTCCTCGGCACGAACAAGGACCGGCCGGTCATCACGATCAGCGGCGCGCCCACCCGGAAGACCGAGGGGCAGTTGCGGATGACGACGATCGAGGCGACGGGGCCGTCCACCGACGTCGACTTCGGCGATGTGGCCGAGGGCTGGTTCCGCGCGGACCGGGCCGTGCTGCCGCGCGAGGCCGTCTACCCCTCGGGCAAGTCCGACCAGCAGGTCCAGAAGCACAACACCCAGGACATGGTCGAGTCGCAGGACTCCGCGACGACGGCCGCCCTCGGCCTGCTCGGCAAGGACCCGGCGAAGATCGACGTCAGCCTCCACCTCGCCGACGTCGGCGGGCCCAGCGCCGGACTGCTCTTCGCGCTCGGCATCGTCGACAAGCTCGACGGCGACGGCGCGGGCGGCGACCTGACCGGTGGCCGCACCATCGCGGGTACGGGGACGATCACCGACGGCGGCAAGGTCGGCCCGGTCGGCGGGGTGGCCCTGAAGACCCAGGCGGCGGGGCGCGACGGGGCGACCGTCTTCCTCGTACCGGAGGCGGAGTGCGCGGACGCTCAGGCCGAGCTGCCGAAGGGGATGCTGCTGGTGCCGGTCGCGACACTGAAGGGCGCGGTGTCCTCGCTCACGGCGCTGGAGCAGGGGCGGAAGGACCAGGTCCCGAGCTGCTGACATCCGTGGCGGGCGCGGGGCCCGGGTCGGAGCCGGGACGTTCGGCTGTCGGCTTGGACGGGCGTTCCATGGACCGCCAGGCCGGGAAGACCAGCGGACTCAGCGTCGCCAGCAGATAGACCCCGCCGACGGCCAGCAGCGCGTGGCCCAGGCCCGCGCGCTCGACCAGGAGGCCCGCGGCCAGGCCGCCGAGCGGCATCGTCAGCTCGACCCCCGCCGTGGTCACACTGGACACCCGGCTGCGCAGCGCGTCCGGCACCCGCTCGTAGATCACGGTGGTGAGGATCGGGTTGAGCACACCCGCCGCGAAACCGCCGGCCGCCATGGTCACCGCCAGCGGTACGGTCCCGTCCGTCAGTGCCGCCACCACGAACCGCGGTGCCCCGCAGAGCAGAAAGGCGCCCGCGAAGACGGCCCTGCGCGGGAAGCGCTCCCCGTACGCCCCGTACAACAGGGCGCCCAGCAGCGCGGAGCCGCCGAACACGGCGGTGACCAGCCCGAGATCGGCCGATCCGCCCAGCTCGTCGCGGGCGTGGACCGGCAGCAGGACCGAACTCCAGCCCTGGTCAAGGCCGTTGGTGATCATCACCATCAGCGTGATGCCCATCAGCAGCCGTGTACGGGCCAGGAAGGCGTATCCCTCGCGGAGTTCGGTGCGGTACGTGGTGAGCGAGACCGGGGCGAGGCGCTGCGGCTCCGCCGAGGGGACTCCCCGCAGCCCGGTGGCGATCAGCGCCGCCGACCCGGCGAAGGTCACGGCGTCCAGCAGCAGCACCGCCTCCGCGCCCATCACGGCGATCAGTACGCCGGCCAGCGCGGCGCCGATCATGCGTGCGCCGCGCGAGGCCGCGTCGTACAGGCTCGCGGCGCGCGGCAGGGTCGTCCCGGCGCGCTCGGCGAGGTCCGGCAGCAGGACGTAGCGGGCGGTGAGCCCCGGGGTGTGGACGAGGCCGCTGACGGCCATGAGCGCGCACAGCATCCAGAACTCCAGCGCGCCCGCGTAGTGCAGCAGCGGGATCGCGGCCACGGCGAGACCGCAGACCAGGTCGGAGACGACGGAGACCCGCCGCCGCCCGAGCCGGTCGATGACCGGCCCGCCGATGATCGCGGAGACGACGACCGGCAGCGTCGCGCAGAAGGCGACGATCCCGGCGTCGGCCGCACTGCCGGTCGTCTGGAGGACGAACCAGGGCACCCCGATGAGGGTCAGTGAACTCCCCGCTATGGAAACGGTGTTGGCGGCGAGCGTGGCGGCGAAGGGCCACCGGTCGCGGGGGCGCTTGTCGCGAGCGTTCCCGGGCCCGCTCATGCGAGGTGCGTTCTCGGGCGCGCCACAGGGCGGTTGACGAGGCGCAGCCCCAACTCGACCAGCGACCAGCCCAGTCGGGTACGGAGGTCCGTACGGGGCCGGCGGTGCCCGGCGGTTTCCCGGAACTCGGCCGCCTCCCGGTGCAGTTCGGTGGCGCGCAGGGCGTGCAGTGTGAGATGGATGTCGGCGTGCATGGTGGATCCCCCTGAAGTCTGCTTCTGCCGGCCGTTCTGTTCCGGCCCGCTTCAGTCCGCCGAGCTGCGGCGCGGGAAGGAGTGCAGATGGATGCGGACCTGCGGGGCATCCTCGGCGGCGGCCCCCGTCACGCGGTAGCGCTCGGCGACCGCGTGTATTTCCTTGTTCATCTCGGTGAGCTGCTGCGGCGTCAGGCGCAGGGTGAAGTCGCTCATGTCCGCGGCCTGCGACCACTCCAGCGGCCAGTCGCCCGAGGTGCCCAGCCAGGTGGCGAGTTCCTGGGTGTGGATGGTGGCCACCTCGTGCAGGAACAGATTCGCGGCGCCGCGTACCTCCGGGTCGGTGTTCGCGTGCAGGTCCGCGGTGAACCGTGTCCCCTCCTGGGCGGCCCTCCACCACCGCTCGCGGCCCTTGCCGCGCGTCGGGTCGTCCTCGACGAAGCCGTGCGCGGCGAGCTGGCGCAGGTGGTAGCTGGTGGCGCCACTGGACTCGCCCAGCCGGGCGGCGAGTTGGGAGGCGGTGGCGGGGCCGTCGTGGCCGAGGGTGCCCAGCAGTCGGATGCGCAGCGGATGGGCCAGACCACGGAGCGAGCGGGCGTCCAGGGTGCGCTCGCGATGCTCCTGCGGCTTCTTCTCTTCGGGCTCGGGCATGGTGTCACCGTAACCATGCAAAGACTCCGTTGCAACAGGTTCTTTGCAACGAAGTCTTTGCGGCTTGATCCCGCTTCCTCAGTCGTCCCGCGCCGCCTGTTCCACCAGCGGGATGATCCGCAGCGGCACCGGGTTCTCCATGACGATCGCCGTGGCGGCCCGGACGATCCCGTCGAAGCCGACCACCCGGTCGATCACCCGCTGGAGATCGGCGTTCGAGCGGGCGACCAGGCGGCAGAGCATGTCCCCCTCGCCGGTCGTGGTGTGCAGTTCCAGCACCTCGGGGACGCCCGCCAGGTGGGCCCGTACGTCCGTGCCCTGCCCCTGCTTGATCTCCAGCGTGGCGAAGGCCGTGACGGGGTAGCCGAGCGCCGCCGGGTCGACGGCCGGGCCGAACCCCCGGATGACCCCGTTCGACTGGAGCCGGTCGAGCCGCGCCTGTACGGTCCCGCGCGCCACGCCGAGCCGGCGCGACGCCTCCAGCACCCCGATCCTGGGCTCCTGCGCGAGAAGCACGATCAGCCTGCCGTCGAGCCCGTCGATACCCACGGTCCTTCTCCCTCTTCCAGCATGGTCATCCTGTGCGGATCGGCCCGTCATTCTGGCGATTCGCTGTACAGAATGCCCAGGGAAAACGCGAACTGTTGCGCACCTTGTGGAACGGGGTGACGCTGACCTCATGGCTGACACCTCGACGCACAGCACTCTCGGCACCCCCGGCACCACCCCCGACCCGGCGCCCGGCACCGCGCGCGAGGCCGATCCCTTCCCGGTCAGGGGAATGGACGCGGTCGTCTTCGCCGTCGGCAACGCCAAGCAGGCCGCGCACTACTACTCCACGGCCTTCGGCATGAAGCTCGTCGCCTACGCGGGCCCGGAGAACGGCAGCCGTGAGACCGCGAGTTACGTCCTGACCAACGGTTCCGCCCGCTTCGTGTTCACGTCCGTCATCAAGCCGGCCACGGAGTGGGGCCGCTTCCTCGCCGCCCATGTGGCCGAGCACGGCGACGGCGTCGTGGACCTCGCCATCGAGGTCCCGGACGCGCGCGCCGCGTACGCCTACGCCACCGAGCACGGCGCCCACGGCGTCCAGGAGCCGTACGAGATCAAGGACGAACACGGCACCGTCGTCCTGGCCGCGATCGCCACGTACGGCAAGACCCGGCACACCCTGGTCGACCGCTCCGGTTACGAGGGCCCGTACCTGCCCGGCTTCGGCGCTGCCGACCCGATCGTCGAGCCCCCCGCCAAGCGCACCTTCCAGGCCGTCGACCACTGCGTGGGCAATGTCGAACTCGGCAGGATGAACGAGTGGGTGAGCTTCTACAACACGGTCATGGGCTTCACGAACATGAAGGAGTTCGTGGGGGACGACATCGCCACCGAGTACTCGGCGCTGATGTCGAAGGTCGTCGCCGACGGCACCCTGAAGGTCAAGTTCCCGATCAACGAGCCCGCGATCGCGAAGAAGAAGTCGCAGATCGACGAGTACCTGGAGTTCTACGGCGGGGCCGGCGTTCAGCACATCGCGCTCGCCACCAACGACATCGTCGCCTCGGTACGGACGATGCGGGCCGCCGGTGTGCAGTTCCTGGACACCCCGGACTCGTACTACGACACCCTCGGCGAGTGGGCCGGGGAGACCCGGGTGCCCGTCGACACCCTGCGCGAGCTGAAGATCCTGGTCGACCGCGACGAGGACGGCTATCTGCTCCAGATCTTCACCAAGCCGGTCCAGGACCGGCCGACCGTCTTCTTCGAGATGATCGAGCGGCACGGCTCGATGGGCTTCGGGAAGGGCAACTTCAAGGCGCTCTTCCAGGCGATCGAGCGCGAGCAGGAGAAGCGCGGCAACCTCTGACGGCGGGGGAGGGGGGACCCGCGTCCCCGCCCGCCGTACGCGGCTGAGCGGGGCCCGGTCCTCCCGGCCGGGCCCCGCTCAGCCGTGCCGGGCCGTGGCGCGCTTCCCGTGGGCGGCGGCGCTCCGTGCCTCGGCGGCGAGGGCCCGGACCCGGTCCGGTGGCAGCGCGGCGGGATGGCGTACGGGCATGCCCCCACCCCGGCAGGTGCCGCACTCCCCGTCGACAAATGCCTCCGGCTGCCCCGGCGCCCGACAAGTGCCACACTCCACCACGGCCGGTGCCACCCGATTCGGCACCACTGGCATATCCGCCGGCTCGGGCGGCAGCTTGGCGGTGAGCCGGGAGCGTACGAGCCCGGCCGCGTGGTGTACGGGTACGGGCAGCCCGTCGGTGAGGGCGCGCAGCACCTCCTCCTCACCGGCCCCGCGTACGAACCACTCGGCGGCCAGCGGCTCCAGCGCCGCGCAGTCGGCGGCGGACAACGACAGCGCGGGACACCGCCGCCCGACGGAGGCGAGCACGAGATACCCCCGCGACCGCCCCACCCGCGCACCGGGCGCCGCGACCGGGGCGGGTGTGTGAGTCCGGGCTTGGTCCGGTGCCGCGACGGTCGCCGCCCCTGTGGCCGACGCGCCCGCATCGACCCCCGCACCCGAGGCGTCACCACCCCAGGCGTCACCACTCCGGGCGGCGCGCGAGAACCACGTACGGGTGACCCAACGCCCGCCGCCCGTTCCCACCAGGAACTCACGTCGCCGGAGGAGACGTCCGGCCCGCTCAAGGAAGTTCAGAGCCGTCCGTAAGGCGCACTGCCCGTACTCCATCACCTTGGCCAGGGCTTTCACCGAGATATCGGCCCCGTCGGGCAGCCGGTCGATGAACCCGGCGATGGCCGCCTCACGCCCGGGCAGCAGCGCGAAGTCATCGGCGGAGGGGCCCGGTTGACCGGCAACCGAACGCTTGCCGTACCCGGCACTGGCCATCGAACAGGAAGGGGAGTGCACGCGCGGCGGCGCAACACTAAACTGCGGAGCAGCCACAAAGATCGCCTCTTGATCTAGCTGGTGAGGTCTCCGTCAGGTGCGCTAACACCGGGCGGAGGCCGCTTTCGTTCAGGGGCACGGTAGACGGATCTCACCCTGCGTGGCAACCCGGTCGCGAAAAGTCAACATCCGGGGCAGGGAGGGTGGGTGGGAACAAGAACCAACCACTCCTCACAAGCAGGACTCGACCCCCGAAGCTCAAGCCCCGGGCCGCCCCACCACCCTCCATCTCCCAGCGCAGCGCCTCACGCCGGCTTGCCCCGAAGTCCGAAGTCCGAAGCTCAAGCCCCCAGGTTTGTCGCGGAGAGGCTACGCGGCACCATGGAGGCTGGCTCCGCCGCGCGGACGGCCCCCGATGGCTGCCCGCGCTGAGTGGTCGTCGGGGGGCTTCCCTTTTCCTGGGGAATCCCAGTGCGATTCGCAACCAGCTATCGCGCTGCTGGCATGTGACCAAATCGCCAGTCATTCAGGCGTTTACGGATGCTGGAGACCATGGGAAGGGAATCTACGTCTTCGGGCTTGAACCAACGAACGTCCGTGGATTCCTCCGAAGCGGCTAGTTTCCCAGATGTGGGACGCCCCAGGAAGCAGACAGAGAATTCTTGCCTCACTTCACCATCGTCATAGGCGAATACGTGATGGGGGTTGGTGTACGTGCCTACGATGTCGATGACCTCAATATTGATTCCGGTTTCTTCGCGCGTCTCTCTGACTGCACAGTCCGGCAAAGACTCTCCGATGTTCATGGCTCCTCCGGGAAGCGCCCACATTTCGTTATCGACTCGCCGTTGGAGTAGCACGCGCCCGGTATCGTCAACGACAACGACTGATGCGGCCGGGACCAGGCTGTTGGCAGTCGGAGCGTTCGGATCGTTCTCGTAGTCACGCCTACCCATGATGACTATCCCCCCATACCGCAGTGCCCCGGTTCCACAATTCCTCAACGTGAGAGACGAAGCGATCGAATATGCCGTCATCCTGATAGCGGCGCAGATGTAGCGTAGGGGCGTCATGCCCCACGTTGTGAGTCAGCAAAGGCGTGACGATCATGTCGTCATCGAAGCGGAAGACAGACAAGTAGGCGTTACCTCCGCTATATCTCGCATCAATGCCCTGCTGCCCCTTGATCTTCTCCAACTCGGCAAGTGTTACACGGATGCGAGTGGACAGGGTGAGCGTCACGCCTTCATCTTTCTCGCGCAATCGCGTAAGTTCGCCTTCAGGGTCACCTAACAGGAAACGTACTCGGCACCCTTGGGCTGCCTTGCGCTTTAGTGAGGCGCCGAGTTGGGCTTGTTCGAGCCATAGGAAGTAATTCGTGTAACCCGCGAAGGTTATTTCTCCCTCGGCGCCAGCGATCAGTGAGCGCCATAGCGACGCCGGGCAGCCGGACCGATATGGGTATGCGGAAACAATCTCACGGTCCGGACCGACCTTTATTGCCTTTGCGGCGGCTGCGGGCCAGAGTGCTGCCTCCTCCTCGCCGAGTACTTCGCAGGCAGCCCACCTATGCCGGGCCCTGGGAATCCTTCCCGTCTCAGTGATCCACCGTCCAACTGTCTTGATGTCGACACCGCACCTCTCGGCCAACTGTCGATCACTAATTCGAGCATGAAGCATGGCGCGGCGAAGCGCTTCGTTCACGGCCACCCCCTTGGGACGTTAGGAACGTTTCAGACGGTAGCTCTGCTTCGTTCCTAACGTTCGTCAAACGGCGTAGAAACGCACCACCGGGGGCGGAAGTCTTGGTGGGCGACCAGGACTCCGAGCAGGACTGAGGACATGACCGAGGAGAAGCCGGTCCTGGTGGCCACCGAGGCGGATGATCCGACCGCCGACATGGTGATCACCGAACTGAACCGGCGAAGCGTACCCGTGGTCCGGTTCAACCCTGCGGACATCGGCGCCGGTCTGACGGTCTCGGCTCGGTTCGGCACCCGCCCGGCCTCCATGGCTGGGCGGGTGCGCACCCCGTCGAGGACCGCCGACCTGACCCGCGTCCGATCCGTGTACTGGCGCCGTCCCGAATGGCCCTCCTTCTCGCACCTCGAATCGGATGACGCCCGGTTCGCGGCCGCACAAGTCCGCTTCGGGCTCGGCGGCCTCCTCTACGCAATGGATTGCCCGTTGTGGGTGAACCATCCCCAGCGGATCGCCGCCGCCGACTACAAGCCCGCACAGCTCGCCCTTGCCCAGCGGCTCGGCCTCGCCGTCCCCGCGACCCTGGTCACCAACGACCCTGACGAGGCACGCGACTTCATCACCAGCGTCCGGGGCGACGTGCTCTTCAAGACGCTGCGTTGGACTCCGTACACGCGAGATGGAGTACCGGTCACCGGTTGGGCCGACCCCGTGTCCGCCGAGGAGATCGACGAGAGCATGCGCGTCACCCCGCACCTGTTCCAGGCCTGCGTTGACAAAGTCGCCGACATCCGTGCCCTTGTGGTCGGCCGGCACACGTTCTCCGTACGGATCGAGTCCGATCTGCTGGACTGGCGCAAGGACTACAGCGCGCTCACCTACAGCGTCGAGCACCTCCCCGACCGGGTGAACAAGGCGCTGCACCGCTACCTGGAGTTCCTCGGTCTGGTATCGGGGAGCTTCGATCTCGCGGTGGACCGGGAGGGCAACTACTGGTGGTTGGAGTTGAACCCGAACGGCCAGTGGGGGTGGCTGGAGACGGAGACCGGCCTCCCGATGTCCGCCGCATTCGCCGACCTGCTCTCACAAGGAGAAAGCCGATGACCGACTCCGGCCCCGAGCGTCGCCGCCTCGCCGAGCTGCTGGACCAGAACGGCGTCCTCACGTCGCCCTGGCTGCGTGCAGCCGTCGAAGCCGTGCCGCGCGAGATGTTCCTCCACCCTGGGGTGTTCCTCGACGAGGGCGGCACCTGGAGGCCCGTCACGGCGACCGGCACCAACGCCGCCGAGTGGCTCAAGATCGCGTACAGCTACGACACCCTCACGACCCAGCTCGACGGCCACCTGACCGCCGACCAGGCGGGCGAGCCGGTTGCTGGGGTGCCCACGTCCTCTTCAACTACGCCGGCCACCGTGATCAGCATGATCGAGAGCCTCGGCCTGGAGTCCGGCCACCGGGTGCTGGAGATCGGCACCGGCACCGGATACTCCTCCGCTCTCATGTGTCACTACCTCGGCGCGGACAACGTGGCCACGGTCGAGGTTGACCCGGAGGTGGCCGAGCGCGCGGATGCGGCGCTGGAAACGCTCGGATTCTCGGCGTGGACTGCCAACGGCGACGGCCTCCTGGGGCACCCGCGGCGCGCTCCGTACGATCGGGTGATCGCCGCCTGTGCCGTCCGGCGCATCCCGCACATCTGGGTCCGCCAGACCAAGCCCGGCGGCGTCATCCTGAGCACCGTGGGCTCCTGGCCGTACGGGACCGCCCTGGCCAAGGTCACCGTGGACGACAACGGCAACGCGGAAGGGCGGATCATCGGTCGCTCCTCGTTCATGCAGGCACGTTCCCAGGCTGTCGTGCCGGTAGCTGGCGACCTGTCGGCCCGCACCGCCTACGCGGACAGCGAGAGGGAAACGAAGGCGCCGCCGACCCTCCTGGACGACTGGATGCCGGCCTTCCTCGCCCAGCTCGCCGCGCCCGGCACACATCTCGTCCGTGCCGCCCGAAGCGACGGAACGCCCCTGCTCTACCTCTTCGACCCCGACCGGGAGTCCTTCGCCGAGTTCATCGCCCATGACGGCAGGTGGACGGTTCGGCAGGGTGGCCCTGTGCCTCTGTGGGACCGGATCGAGGAGGCGCTCGTCGCCTGGGAGGCAGCAGGAAACCCCGAGATCGACTCCGTTCACCTCCGCATCACTCAGGCGTCGCACCACTATTGGATCGAAGGGGCGCCTGACCTGACCTGGGAGCACCGCCTCGACTGAGCCGAGGAGGGCCTTCGTCGAGGCGCTATCCTCGCGGATGAGCAGCCGTCGAGTCATAGGGAAGCGGAATGGACGATGAACCGCTGTCCGAGTGGGCGGACCGCCGTGACGCCAGGATCGGACGGCTCCGCGCCGTCCCGCTGGTCCCCGGCGACGGCCCGCAGGCCGGGCACGTGAAACCCGAGGCGCCTCGCCTGATCCAGCGGTGGAACGGGCACGCGTGGGAGGCGCACGGCTTCGCGGCCAACCTCGCGGAGGCGAAGCGCATCCAGTACCCCGACTCGAAGATCGAGACTCCGGCGCGGGAGCCGGGCCCGGCCCCCAGGCCCCTCGGCCCAGGCACCGGCCGACACCGAAAGCCTCAAGCATCCGGACCCGAGCGGCGCTGACTCTCAGCCGCTCCCCTGCTGCGCATCGCCGCCCGGCGCCACCTCCTGGACAACCTGGCCGCGCGTGCTCGCCTGAGCGTGGTCGCCGCCCTCAGCACCGGCACGCCGGCCGAAAGACGAGCCGGGCCCCGCCACTCCGAGGGAGGGTGACTGGGCCCGGTGAGCCGGTACGCGCTGTGCCGAGTGATCAGACAGTGCCGAACTCGCCGGCCTTGACGCCCGCCACGAAGGAAGCGAACGAGCGGACGGGGAAGTCCAGGACGGGACCGCTCGGGTCCTTTGAGTCACGGACGGGGACGGTGCCTGTGGCGGACGCAACGTGCGGGGCCCACTCGATGCAGTCGCCGCCGTTGTCGCTGTACGAGGACTTGATCCAACGCGAGGTCTCGGTCGTCACGGGGTTCCCTCTCGAATCTCGTTGATCATGGCCACGGAAGCTATGTGCGACAGGGCTTCGGTCTGTAGTTGATGGTAGGCGGTCAACAGGGGGAGTACTGACGTGGCCTCGCGCTCCAGATGCCCTCGAATCTGAGACTCGGCGTAGGCGACGACCGACCGGTCAGATAGCGTCAGCAGGTTTACAGGCAAGTTGAACGGACGAAGCGTCCCTATGTCGAAAGGGATGATCTGAAGCATCGCGTTCGGCAGTTCGGCGAACTCGACCAGTTTTTGAAGCTGGGCATCCATGACATCTCGACTGCCGACGATTCGGCGGATGCAACTTTCGTCCATGGTCACAGACACCATGGGTGGCCGGGGTCGCACCAAAGCGTGTTGACGTCCCATCAGAACGGCCACACGTTCATCTGCTTGCTCAGTCGTGATGACACCCCGCCGAACGGCGCTGTCCGCCAGCACCTGCGCGAACTCGCGTGTCTGCAACAGGCCAGGAATGATCCCGATGTTGTAGAGCCGGATCTCCACCGCCCGCCCCTCGTACCCCACGTACTCCGGGAATCCTTGCAGCAGCACGCCGTGCTGGATCTCGCGCCATTCGCGTTCGAAGGTGTCTGCTGTCTCCTCGATCCCGAGTGCGGCGTCAGCGGCGATCGAAAACCTGCGGGTTGGCGGTTTGTGGCACGTTTCAACCCCCGAAATATGCCGTCCGGAATATCCCATCCGTGCGCCGAGGTCGTCTTGTTTCCACCCGTGCGCCTCGCGTGCGCTGCGTAGTCGCGCCCCGTACGCCGCTTCCGGGCTTGCCTCGGGGTTCAAATCCTTACGGTTTACCAATGTTCTCCCCATCTCCCGAACGTTGAAGCCCTGCTGATTCTAGGTCAGCCTGACCACCCCTGGTAGCTGTTTGGCTACGGAGAGGAATGGTCTCGTGTTCGGCGACATCGGTTCTGTCAGCGGTAAGGAACCCCAACCCGATCCGATGAGCGGCAAGTTGACGCGCGATCCGGGCCGATCGGGAGTTCCGCCGGCCTTGATCAACCCCATCATTGACCTGGCCCCGGTGCCTGGTTGCGACCTGTGCGACTGGTGGGACAGGCGTCGGGAGAACGCCCGTCGCGGGATCGGGGAGGCCAGCGCGGCCCACTGCGCGGGCCAGATCGCGGCGCACCCGCACCGCCGGGCCGGTGACGCCGGATGACCCCCGAACCGCGCGTTCCGCCGCGCCACCCACCGCGACGCCTGCCCGAACGTTCCGCCCCGGAGTCCGGTCTGCCCGATCTGCGGGTCGGTGTGGCGGTGTTCGACCGGCGGGCGGAAATGCCGGGTGTCATCCGCTCCTTCGCCGGATCGGCGGTCTGTCTCGTCCGCCCCTCCGGGCACACCTGGCAGGCCGCGCTGATCGCGGCCCGCCCGGCGACCGAGCGGGAACGGACCCAACTCGCCGCCCTCGCGAAACTCCACCGGCAGCAGCGGCCCCCCGCCAGGCGGCGAGCGTGAGCGCGGCACGGTTCTACAACGTGACCGTGGTCTGCGAGGGGCCGGTCAACGGTGCGTGGGTACGCGTCGTCCTCGCCGCCCGGCAGGCGGTGCCGCCGGACACTGCCCTGTCCATCCTCCGCCGTCAGGCCCGGCGTATCGCCGACGGCCTCGATCCCGACCCGGGTGCCGAGTGGATTCCGCCGGGCGCGCTCGTCCCCTTACGGGCCCCTGATCCGGACGTACCCACCGCACTCCGGTCCTGGTGCCACACCCCCCAGGCGCAGAAAGCGGCCCGGGACCGGCTCCTCGCGGGCGCGGAGTTCACTCTCGACACCGCCGACCACAGCGGCCGGTACACCCTCAGAGCGCTGCCCGTCCCCGTGCCCGTACCGGCGTACGTACTACCGCGCCACGCGCCACGCCCCGGCCGCCGGAGACACCGCAAGCCCCGGTGGTTCGACCGGTTCAGCCTCCGGCTCCCGTTCCCGTTCCGGCGACGGGCCCGGCAACGACATGCGCCGCGATGATGCCGTACGAGCCGTGCGAGCGGTACGGACCGCTCTCGTCATCAGCTCCACGCTCGCCGCCTACGCGGTGGCCGGATGGCTGCTGGCGGAGCCCTTCACACGTTGACGAAGGCTTCCGGGGCAGAAATGGACACCATGTGACGTAACCGAGGAGACCCGACGTGGATGACTTGCCCGACGGCCACTTCAGGCATCTGCTCCTGCCGTACACCGGCGAAGTCACCCACGTTCGCGTTCCGGCCCGGGGATTCGGGTCCGATTTCTCCCCGGTCATCGACAGCGAGAAGGGGCGGTTCTTCGTCAAGGCAATGTTCAACAATCCCGGGGGACGGAAGGACTCCATCCTCCGGGAACGGGCGATCAACCCCTCCGTACAGCCTCTTTCGCCCCGACTGCTGTGGAGCGTCGGCGGAGACGACGCCGGGTGGATCATCCTCGGCTTCGAGGCCATCGAGGAGAATGGCCTCGACTTCGAGCCGGGCTCGCCGGATCTCCCCCTCGCCGTGGATCTCCTCAATCGGGCGGCGGCTCTGGAACTGCCCGACGTCGCGCGGGATTGGGCGGAAGACCGGTGGGACGCCTACGTGGGCAGCGAAGAGGAGTTGGCGTTCCTCCGTGGTGATGCCCTGCTGCACACCGACATCAATCCGTCCAACCTGACGACAGGTGGTGCTGGGTCGTGGATCATCGATTGGTCATGGCCCACGCGCGGCCCGGCCTTCATCGACCCGGCCTGTTTCGTCGTGCAACTGATCTCCGCCGGCCACAGCCCCGAGTCCGCCGAGTCCTGGGCCGCCGGGTGCACGGCATGGGCGAAGGCAGATCCGAAGGCGATCGATGTATTCGCCGCGGCCGATCTGCGCATGCTTCGAGCCATTGCCGACCGGCGTCCTGATGAGGCATGGCGCGCGGCCGTGGCCGAAGCGGCCCAGGCATGGGTGGACCACCGGGGCATCCTCAAGGCGGAGCGGTGAGCACACGGTCCGGGCAGTCCTCGCAGATGGACAGCCCCGGTACTCCGCTGAGTACCGGGGCCGCGTCCTGCCTGGCCGGCAGCGACCCCAGGACCAGGCGGCGCACACACGGGAGCGGGGCCGGTCTCCTCCTACCGGCCCCGCTTCCGTACGTGTGCCGCGTACGCCGCTGACGCACGCCCCTCAGGAGGGCGACGGCGTCGCCGGAGGAGGCACCGGCCGCGTCAGCGGCGGTGTCGCCGGCGGCGTCCCGGCCGGCTGCGCCGCCGGCTTCGTCGGCCGTGCGACCTCGGCCGGCTGCGGCGTCGACCCCTCGCCCTCCACGTCCCGCGGGCCGCCCTCCTCGGGCTCGCCGAGGGATTCCAGCGCGGCCAGCGCCCGCGGCGCCAGCAGCGGCGAGAAGTACGGGTTGACGCGCAGCGCCTCCCCTACGTGGCGGCGGGCCGGACCGTACAGCTCCAGGGAGCGTTCGATCTCGCCCCGGTGGTAGAGGAACAGCGCGCTGCGCCGCCCCTGCTCCGTCGCCTTCTTCGCGTACTTCAGCGCCTCCTGGCCGTGGCCCGCCCGGTACAGCGCCCAGCCGAGCGCGTCCGCGACCTCCATGGAGCGGTGGTGGCGCGCCCACTCGGCGCGCAGCCGCGCCACCGCCGCCGTCGGGGAGCCGTGGTCGGCCTCGAAGCGGGCGAGGACCAGCTCCTCGTTCACGCCGTGCCCCTGCGCCCGCGCGGCCCGGGCGCGCAGCGTCGCGTACTGGGTGTGGGCGTCGCCGTCCAGGCCGTTCGCGTCGTACAGCTCGCCCAGCTCCAGCGCGTACTCCGGGCGCGGCAGCTTCGCGAGCGCCGCCTGGTAGTCGCGGTACGCCTCGTCCGTCCTGCTCAGCGCGGCCAGCGCGCGCGCCCGGCCGGCCAGCGAGGCGGGGTGGTCCCGTGCCGTCGCGAGCGCCGCGTCGTAGTGGCCCATCGCCTCGGTCGGCTCGCCGCGTTCCCAGGCCAGCTCGCCCAGCGCGTACAGCGCCTCCGCCTTCGCGGTGGGCGAGCCGGCGTGCGCCGCGGCCTCGTCGGCCTTCGCCTCCGCGTCCTCGCGCCACCCCCGGTCGCGGTAGACGGACACCGCGCGCTCCAGTACGGCGGGGGTGCCGGGGCGCAGCTCCTTCAGTTTGTCGAGCGCCTTGCCCGCCGCCTTGTAGTCGCCCAGACCGGTGTACGCGTCGATCAGCACCGGGTACGCGGTCCACGCCTTGGGCTGGCGGGCGCGGAGCGTCTCGCCCCACTTCTTGGCGGTGGTGAAATCGTGGCGGGCGTTGGCGAGCGAGGCGAGGCCGGCCAGCGCCTGGGTGCGGGCGGGCGCGCCCAGCCCGCCCTGCTTGCCGTCGTCCCCGTCGTCCGTACCGCTGTCCGTACCGCCGTCGCCGTCCGCGTCCTCGGCGGCGCGTGCCCCGTGGTCCTCAGGACCGGCGGCCCCCACCGGCGGCCCCTTCAGCGAGCGCCGGAGCGCCTCGTCGGCCTTCGAGTAGTACGCCGAGTCCCCGCGCCGCTCGCCGCGTTCCACGTAGGCCGCGCCCAGCACCGCCCACGCCGTGCTGTCCTCCGGGTGGGTCCGCAGCCACTTCTCGCGGTCCTGGATGAGCGCGTCGAGGTCCGGCAGCGACGCCGGCGCGCCCGCGCTCACCGCCGCGAGGGCCCGCTCCTGCGGGGTCGGTGTCCGCGATCCTTCTCCCCGGTCGGGTACGAACAGCAGGACGCCCCCGACCAGCGCCGCACCGACTCCGGCCGCCAGCGCTGCCCTTCTGACCTGTCTGACCTGCTCCGTCTTCATGGCGTTCATGATGATTACTGTGCGTCAATATGAAGAGCACACACTGTCTTGAGTTGTGGATCGCCCACGGGTTCACACCGATGGCCCCGGGTGCGAGCCTGGGATCATGGACGATCTCCTCGTACGGCTCCGGACCGGCCTTCCCGCCGACGCCCTGATCACCGATCCCGACATCACGATCTCCTACGCCCACGACATGGCCAGCTTCTGCCCGGCCGGAACGCCCGCCGTCGTCGTACTGCCGCGCACCGTCGAACAGGTCCAGCACGTCATGCGCACGGCGACCGCGCTCCGCGTCCCCGTCGTACCGCAGGGGGCCCGTACGGGGCTCTCGGGCGCCGCGAACGCCTCGGACGGGTGCATCGTCCTCTCCCTGACCAAGATGGACCGGATCCTGGAGATCAACGCCGTCGACCGGATCGCCGTCGTCGAGCCCGGCGTCATCAACGCCACGCTCTCCCGCGCCGTCGCCGAACTGGGCCTCGCCTACCCGCCCGACCCGTCGAGCTGGGAGATGTGCACCATCGGCGGGAACATCGGCACCGCGTCCGGCGGGCTGTGCTGCGTCAAGTACGGCGTGACCGCAGAGTACGTCCTCGGCCTCGACGTCGTCCTCGCCGACGGCCGGCTCCTCACCACGGGACGCCGCACCGCCAAGGGCGTCGCCGGATACGACCTGACCCGTCTCTTCGTCGGCTCCGAGGGCAGCCTCGGCATCGTCGTCAAGGCCGTCCTCGCCCTCAAGCCGGAGCCGCCCCAACAGCTCGCCCTGGCAGCCGAGTTCGGCTCGGCCGCCGCCGCGTGCGACGCCGTCTGCCGGATCATGGAGCGCGGACACACCCCGTCGCTGCTCGAAATCATGGACCGTACGACCGTCCGCGCCGTCAACGCACTGGCCAACATGGGCCTCCCCGACTCCACCGAGGCGCTGCTCCTCGCCGCCTTCGACACCAAGGACCCCGCCGCCGACCTCGCCGCCGTCGGCGAGCTGTGCGCGGCGGCCGGCGCCACCGAGGTGGTCCCCGCCGAGGACGCCGCCGAGTCGGAGCTGCTGCTCCAGGCCCGCCGCCTCGCCCTCCCCGCGCTGGAGGCCGTCCGGTCGGCCACGATGATCGACGACGTGTGCGTACCGCGCTCGCGGCTCGCCGAGATGATCGACGGCACGGCCGCCATCGCGGAGAAGTACGACCTGACCATCGGCGTCTGCGCCCATGCGGGCGACGGCAACACCCATCCCGTCGTCTGCTTCGACCAGGCCGACCCCGAGGAGTCCCGGCGGGCCCGCGCGTCCTTCGACGAGATCATGGGGCTCGGCCTGGAGCTGGGCGGCACGATCACCGGTGAGCACGGCGTGGGCACCCTGAAGAAGGAGTGGCTGTCGCGGGAGCTGGGTCCGGTGGGGTTGGAGTTGCAGCGGGGTATCAAGCAGACTTTCGACCCGCTGGGCTTGCTCAACCCGGGCAAGCTTTTCTGAGGCCGACGGCGCGACGCCCCACCGGGGAGCGACCGCCCGAGGGCGCGGCGGGAGTACGTGTGAGCAAGCTGACCGAGTACGACGCGACGGCGGGCAGACGGGGCCTGGGCGACCGGCGCTCCGTGCACCGTGTGTACCGCAGGCTGCCCTGGATGGAGATCCTGCTCGTCCCGGCGGCCATGGCCGCCGTGATCGCCTACCTGACCCTCAAGTCCCCCTTCCTGTACGTGCCGGTGGTGGCCGGCCTCGTCTACGCGGGCTTCGCCGGCCTGCGCCGCATACCGCCCGCCGAGGGCGTGCGGATGGCCGTCGTGTACGAGGGCGGCGTGCTGCTCGGGCGCCCTCGGGCCGAGCCGGTCACGTACGCCTGGCAGGAGATCGCCTCCACCGGCCACGACCTGGGCGCCAGTGACATCGGCCTGGCCTCCGGCGGCCTGCGGATCACCGAACGGGCCGCTGTCACCGCGATCTGGCCCGCCGGCCGCGAGGAGCCGGTCGTCCTGGCGCATGTCGTACGGCAGAACAAGCTGGCCGAGGCGCTGGAGGCGGGCGTACGCCCCCGGCTGCTCGAACGGCTGCGCGCCACCCTGGACACGGAGGGCACGGTCCGCGTCGGCGACCTGGACGTCACCGACGAGGGCGTCACCCTGCGCGGCGGCCTGCCGGGCACCGCCGCCGCGCCGGCCGTGATCGGCTGGCCGGAGCTGGCGGCGACGACGGTCTTCGGCCCGTCCCGGCTGCGGGTCCGCACGAGCGCCGGGCGGTGCGACGTGCCCGTGCGGAACGCGGCGGTCGTCCGTGACTTCATCGAGGAGACCCGCGAACTGAACGTGTGACACGCGCCCTCCGGCCTCACACGTCGCCGTCCACGGACCCGTCCGACGGCCAGGGGTCCCGCAGCCACAGTTCATCGGTGGCCGCCGGGGCCAGCAGCGCGCTCAGCGCGTCGTCCAGACCCAGCCTCCCGGCCTCCGTTCCGGGCGGCACGATCCGCAACGTCCGCTCCACCCACGCCGACAGAGCCGCCGACGACCCTTCGAGCAGGGCGTCCCCGTCGGGCGACGACAGCGCGACACACAGCACCTGCCGCCCGTCCACCTTGGTCGGCCAGATCCGGACATCCCCGTGCCCGCACGGCCTGAAGACCCCCTCCACCAGCAACTCCCGGGCGAAGGTCCACTTCACCGGGGCGTCCGAGCCGACGTGGAAGGTGATGTGCACGGCGTACGGATCGTCCGTACGGTACGTCAGCCGGGCCGGCACGGGGATGCTCCGCTCGGGCGACAGCACCAGATTCAGTTCCAGCTCGCGTTCGACCACAGAGTGCATGACGGGCACTTCCTTTCCTGGCGAGGGGCCCGGCGGCGGGGCCTTACCAGGAGAGAGGCGGCACCTCTTGGTTCATGACGCGACTTTCGGTGATGACTTTGTGTGAGGAGACGGAGACCGCCGCCGCACCGGTCACCCAGGGGGCGACGCCTGCCTGTCGTGGGTGGGCGGGGACCGCCAAGGAGTGAATCCGGCTCGTACGTGCGGTCCGTCCGGGTGACGCGTACGGGGGACGCGCACTTTCCCCCTTGGGCCCCTTCGCCGCACGCTCCCGTTCGAACGGGTGTGCTGAATTGGTGCAGGTCCGCGAACAGATCCCACCCCGCAGCTTTACGCTTCGCAGCAGTACGGCCGGGCCGCCGCCCGAACGGGGTTCTTTCTGCCGGGCGCCATCTTCCGGGCCCCGAGTTCTTCGTTACTGTCTTCCTGGACAAGCGGGAGTACGAATCCGGTCGCCGTTCCGGCGCCGGGCGGCCCTTTCAGGTCAATCATGGTGTGAACGAACGGAGTTGGGGTCAGTGGCTACTCCTCCTGGTGACGGCGGGAACGTACCCCGGGAAGGCTTCTACCCGGACCCTTCCATTCCTGGATACGTCCGGTACTGGAACGGCGCCGCCTGGGTGCCCGGCACCTCGCGGCCCGCGCCCCGGGGGGACGAGGGCGCGCCCGCCGCGCTTCCGGCCGCTTCCACGCCGCTCGCACTGCCCGCCGTCGACGAGACGGGACCGGTCTTCCTCGACGAGGACCCGCCCGAGCGGCCCCGGCAGGAACCCGCCTCCGCGTGGCAGGCCGACGCCTCCCGCCAGACCGGCTTCGGCGGGGAGCGCGACGCCCGGATCGCCTGGGGCACGACGGGTGCGACAGGCGCGCCCGGCACCACCGGCCAGGACCCCCGGGTCCCCGCCCCCGCCCCGCCCGCCGACCCGACCGGAGGCGCCCTCCCCGGCGTACGCTCCCTCGGCCCCGGGACCGGGGACGGCACGGGAAGCGGCGACGCCGAAGGTGACGTTCCCCTCACCGACGGTACGGTCGCGATCCGCCCCCAGCGGCGCGGCGGCGCGGGACCGGGCCGGGCCCCGGCGCCCCGCGAAGCCAAGAAGCCGCCGGCCGACTCCACCATGACCATCCGCGCCCTGCGCGCCGCGCGGCGCGCGAAGGACGAGGACGCCACCTCGGAGCCCCCCGCCGGGGACCAGGGCGCGACGGCGATCCGGGCACCCGACGCCGGGCCGAAGCCGCAGCTCCCCGCCCGTCAGCCCGCCCACCAGCAGCCACCGGCCCAGCCGGCCCCGCAGTCCTACGCCCCCGCGCCGCCGCCTGTACCCGAGCCCGACCGGGGGCCCATCAGCTCCGGCAGCGGCGGCGGCGCCGCCTCCTGGGCCCAGCAGGTGCACCCGCTCGCCCAGCCGGACCGGGCCGACCAGCCCGTGGTGCCCTGGAAGCCGCCCGTCGAGGACCCGTTCCTCCAGATCGCGCGCGCCCAGGCCGCCTCGCGCCCCGCCGGCCTCGGCAAGCGCGTCCTGGCCCGGCTGATCGACACCCTGGTGCTCGGGGCGATCGTGGGCGCCATCGCCGTACCGCTCATCAGCCGGGCCCTGGCCCATGTCGACGCCAAGGTCGAAGCGGCCCGGCAGACCGGACAGACCGTCACCGTCTGGCTGCTCGACACCACCACGGCCGGCTACCTCGGCGGCGTCCTCGTCGCCCTGCTGGTCGTCGGCGTGTTCTACGAGGCGCTGCCCACCGCGAAATGGGGGCGCACGCTCGGCAAGAAGCTGTGCGGGCTCGACGTACGGGACATCGAGACCCACGAGGCCCCTGCCTTCGGTGCCGCGCTGCGCCGCTGGCTGGTCTACAGCGTGCTCGGGGTGCTCGTCGTGGGGCTCGCCAATGTGCTGTGGTGCCTGATCGACCGGCCGTGGCGGCAGTGCTGGCACGACAAGGTCGCCCACACCTTCGTGGCACGCTGAGGGACCGCCGCCGGGCCCGCCGGGGGTCCCGCCCGCGCCCCCGCTGACGGGGCGTGAGGCAGCGGCGGGCCGTTCCTCCGAACGGCGGGCCAGCCGTTGCGGGCCCCTCCGGGCCGGGGTGCACTGCCCCCATGAGCAATGATCAGCCACCGCCCGGCGGGCCTCCCGAGGACGACCCCTTCCTCAAGAAGCCGCGAGAGCCCCAGGGGCCGGGACAGGGCCAGGGACCGCAGGAGCCCCAGGGGCCTCAGCACCCGCAGGGGCCGCATGAGCCTCCGCCGCCCCACGGGCCTCCGCCGCCTTCCGGGGACTCCCCGTACGGGTCTCCCTACGGCGGCGAGCACGGACCGCCCAAGGCCCCGCCGTACGACCCGAACGCCCCCGGCGGCGGCGCGTACGGCGGCTCTCCCTACGGGCAGGACCCCTACGGGGGAGGCGGCCCCCACGGCGGCAGGGATCCGCTCGCCGGGATGCCGCCCCTCGCGCCGTTCGCCACCCGCCTCGCGGCCCGGGTCATCGACGCCCTGATCATCTTCATCCCGCTGGCGATCATCTCGCTGCTCGTCGGCGGCTGGCGCCGCACGGCGAACACCACCGGCAACTGGGACGAGGTCACCAACCAGGTGAACACCGGTACCCAGTGGGTCTGGTCGCTCATCTCGATCATCGCGTACGTCGGCTACGACACCCTGATGACGAAGAAGTACGGGCAGACCCTCGGCAAGCGCTGGCTGAAGCTGCGGGTGGCGATGCTCAACGACGGATCCGTACCGGAGGCCAACGCGTCGCTGACACGCGCCCTGGTGCTCTGGGTGCCCGCGCTGCTCTGCTGCCTCTTCCTCTGGTGGCTCATCATCATCGTGACGATCCTGGCCAGCCGGCCGTACAAGCAGGGCCTGCACGACAAGGCCGCCAGGACCGTCGTGGTGACGGCGACGAGGTGAGCTGCGACGCGCTCGGAGAGCCGGAGGCGGACCGTTACCGGCGGGCCTGCGCGCCCACGCCCGAGTCCTGCGTACGCGTCCCGGGCGCCGTCGTGGCGCGCGCCGCGGTGTCCGTGCCGGTCCCCCGGCGCGGGGTGGCCGCCCGCGCGGCCCGGTCCTTGCGGGGCAGCGGCACGGTCATGGCGACCAGCAGTCCCAGACCGAGCGCGGCGACGCCGATCACCGCGACGCCGATGCCCGTACTCGTACCGGAGAGCAGGAGCATGGCGAGGGTGGAACAGACGATGGTGGCGGAGCCGTAGGCGAGCTGTGCGGCAGTAGGACGCGGCATGGCGGAATCCGTCCCTCGGGGGCGTCGGTATCTGTGGGGTTACGGGGATTCGGTGATTCTGGGGATGTTGGGCGCGTCTCGCGTATCTCGTACAGGGGACAAGTGGGACCAGGTCGTCGCAAGGCGGTCGCACTCACTGGCGACTCTAAGGCCGTGGATGCCCGAGTGGAACGGCCTGTAAGCGTGACCTGACCCATGGTGCCGGTGCATGGGGGGCGCATCGAGTCACGAGCCGCCGCCAACAGGCCGAATATATGCATCCGTTGGCCGGTTCACTCCCTCCGTCCGGATAGTGGAACGAGAAGGCCGCATAATGCAATTGACGGGTTCAAGTCAAGGTCTGTCTTTTCTCCGCCAACTCGGGTCCAATGTCGTCACTTATGACGCGCAGACGCGCGCGGATCCTCCACTCCCGGTCCGCGGATCGCGTGCGCCGGGGAGGAACACCACCAAGTGATCAGAAACCGACGGGCGAGAAGAGTGTCCGCAGTGCTCGTGGCGCTGGCCGCCACCGCTGCGACGGCTTCGGCCTTCACCACGGCTCAGGCCCAGGACCACCCCGCCTCCGCTTCCAGCGCCCCATCAGGCGTGGAGCGCCACGACCCGGCGCCCCAGAAGGGGCAGGTCGACCACGACCTGGACGGCCCGTTCAGCAAGCAGCAGTCCAAGCAGCGCGAGGCCGCGCTCCAGCAGGTCATATCCGGCGACGCCAAGGTGGAGAAGCGCGGCGGCTCCAAGGTCGTCAAGCTCGACGACAAGAAGTACGTCGAGCTGGGCCGGGAGAAGACCGACAAGATCTTCACCATCCTCGTGGAGTTCGGCGACGACGTCGACAGCACGACGACCTACGACCCGGACGGCGCCGACGGCCCCCTGCCGCCCGTCGTCAAGTACGGCGGCGACCGTGGCCCGCTGCACAACGAGATAGCCGAGCCGGACCGGAAGGTGGACAACTCCACCGCCTGGCAGGCCGACTACAGCCAGGAGCACTTCCAGGACCTGTACTTCGGCACCGGCAAGGACGCCAAGGGCAAGGCGAAGGACTCCCTGAAGACGTACTACGAGAAGACGTCCTCCGGGCGCTACTCGGTCGACGGTGAGGTCTCCGACTGGGTCAAGGTCCCGTGGAACGAGGCCCGTTACGGCTCCAACTACTGCGGCTCGACCAACTGCGCCAACGTCTGGGACCTGGTACGCGACGGCCTCACCGCCTGGACCGCCGACCAGAAGGCCCAGGGCAGGACCGACGCCCAGATCAAGGACGAGCTCTCCCAGTACGACCAGTGGGACCGCTACGACTTCGACAACGACGGCGACTTCAACGAGCCCGACGGCTACGTCGACCACTTCCAGATCGTCCACGCCGGTGAGGACGAGTCCGCGGGCGGCGGCGTCCAGGGCACGGACGCCCTCTGGGCGCACCGCTGGTACGCGTACGGCACCAACGCCGGTTCCACGGGCCCCACGGGCAACAAGGCCGGCGGCGCGCCGGTCGGTGACACCGGCATCTGGGTCGGTGACTACACCATGCAGCCGGAGAACGGCGGCCTCGGGGTCTTCGCCCACGAGTACGGCCACGACCTGGGCCTGCCCGACCTGTACGACACCGCGGGCGGCGACAACTCGACCGCCTTCTGGACGCTGATGTCGTCCGGCTCGTGGCTGGGCACCGGCAAGAACGAGATCGGCGACCTGCCCGGCGACATGACCGCCTGGGACAAGCTCCAGCTCGGCTGGCTCGACTACGCCGAGGCCAAGGCGGCCACCAACTCGACCCACAAGCTGGGCGTCTCCGCGTACAACACGAAGAACCCGCAGGCGCTCGTCGTCGAACTCCCCGAGAAGGAGAAGACGACCACGGTCGTGAAGCCCGCGGAAGGCTCCAAGCAGTGGTGGAGCGACATGGGTGACGACCTCAAGAACACCCTCACCCGTTCGGTGGATCTGACCGGCAGGACCGCCGCGTCGCTCGACCTGACCGGCTGGTGGGACATCGAGGCCGACTACGACTACCTCTACACCGAGGTCTCCACGGACGGCGGCGCCAACTGGACGCCGCTGGACGGCACCGCCGACGGCAAGTCCCTGCCGCGCGACGCCGCCGACAAGCCGGCGCTGACCGGTGTCTCGGGCGCGGCGAAGAAGCTCGCCTTCCCGCTGGACGCCTACGCCGGCCAGAAGTTCGACCTGCGCTTCCGCTACCAGACGGACGGCGGCGTGAGCGGCAAGGGCTTCACGGCCGACGCCATCACCCTCACCGCCGACGGCGCGCCGGTCTTCACCGACAACGCAGAGGGCGACGACGCGGGCTGGACCGCGAACGGCTTCTCGCGCATCGGTGAGTCCTTCACCCAGGACTACGAGCAGTACTACATCGCCGAGAACCGCCAGTACGTCTCGTACGACAGGACGCTGAAGGTCGGCCCGTACAACTTCGGCTTCACGGCGCCGAACGACGGCAAGGTCGAGCACTTCGCGTACCAGAACGGCCTGCTGATCTGGCTGTGGGACACCTCGCAGAAGGACAACAACACCAGCCAGCACCCGGGCGAGGGCCTGATCCTGCCGATCGACGCCCACGCCAAGCCGCTGAAGTGGTCGGACGGCACGCTGATGCGCAACCGGATCCAGGCGTACGACTCCACCTTCAGCTGGTGGCCGACGTCGGGTCTCTCGCTCCACCGCGCCGACAAGCTGACGCGGATCTCCCCGTCCCTGGGCGCCCCGGTCTTCGACGACCGCAAGGGCACCTACTGGAGCGAGGAGAACAAGGGCGGAAGCGTCAAGGTTCCTGACACCAACACCAAGATCAGCATCATCAGCCAGCCGCTGGACGGCTCGACGATGACGGTCAAGGTAGGCAAGTCCGGCAAGTAACCGGAAGTAACCGCAGGTCAAGTGCATGATCGGCCGTCGCCCTCTAGCGGGCGGCGGCCGTTCGTGTTTAGGTGCGTCCTACGGATCTCTTATTGACACGACGTCTCACGGGGGAGATGAAGACATGGCGAGTGGAGGCTTCAGCAAGCTCCCGAACGGCACCGTGGTGGTGGCACTGACCCTGCCCAGCCCGGCCGCCGAGGACGGCACCGTACGCGTCCTGGTGCACGCCGCGAACCGGGCCCGCGCCCTGACCAGGCTGCGGAACCTGGGGCTGCGGGCGGTCTATCTGCGGGGCAACGCGGAGCCGCCGACACCGGACGAGATCACGGCCGTACTGCACCACCCGGACGGCCTGCTCTGGCGTACGACACCGGACGCGCCGGGGACGGCCGACCAGCTCTGGCGGCCGATCCGGGCGCTGCTGAGACCGGCGGTGATGGGGTACTGACGCGGGGTGCCCGCACCGGGCACGCGACGTCCGGGAGGGCGCCCGACGGACGGCCCCCAGCGGCCCGCAAGGCCCCCCGGCGCCCCTCTCCCGCCCTCGCGGAGGTCAGACGACCGGCTTGCCCCTCAGCACCACGCCCGCGTCCCGCAGCTCCTCCAGGGCCCGCTCCGTGGTCGCCGGGGCCACGCCCGCCGTCAGGTCCAGCAGCACATGCGTGACGAACCCCGCACGGACCGCGTCCAGCGCCGTCGCCCGTACGCAGTGGTCCGTGGCGATACCGACCACGTCGACCTCGGTCACCTCGCGCTCCCGCAGCCAGTCCGCCAGCCCGACGCCGTTCTCGTCGGCGCCCTCGAAGCCGCTGTACGCCGCCTCGTACGCGCCCTTGTCGAAGACCGCGCCGATCCCGCCCGAGGCGACCGCCGGGGCGAAGTTCGGGTGGAAGCCCACGCCCTCCGTGCCGGCCACGCAGTGCACCGGCCAGGAAGTGACGTAGTCCGGCTCGGCCGGGGCCACCGCGAAGTGGCCGCCCGGGTCGACGTGGCAGTCACGGGTGGCGACCACGTGCCGGTATCCGGCGGTCGCCTGGCCTATCAGGTCGGTGATGGCGGCGGCGACGTCGGCGCCCCCGGCCACGGCGAGGCTGCCGCCCTCGCAGAAGTCGTTCTGTACGTCGACGACGATCAGTGCGCGGTGCATGGCGGGGGTCCTTCAGTGGGGGAGCGGACAGGAGACGGAGCGGTACGGGAAGCGGTGCGGAGGCCGGGGGAGGGCGGCTGGACGTGAGCGTAGGGACTCCCGCCGCCGTGCGGGAGGGGTCGTACGCCAGTACGGGACATACCCATCACACCCACCCTCTTCCCCTGCTCGTCCCCACCCCGTCTCACACGTACTCGGTCGGAATCACCGGCTCCCCGCGGGACAGCTGCATGGCCGACATCGGCAGCCCCGCCCGCGCCGCCGCGTGCCGTTCGCGCGCCACGTCCAGCGACTCGCGCGCCACGATCTCGCCGCCCTTGACCAGCTCCACCAGGAGCTGCCGGTCCAGCAGCTCGGGCGGAACCGGACCCGTGCCGAGCACCTCGGCCTCCGCGTACCCCTGCGCGTCCGGCCGCCGCGCCGCCCACTTGCGCCCGCCGACCGAGGTCTTCCCGCCCAGCGACTTCTTCGCCACCGGCCGCAGCGGGGCCTTCGGGTCCGCCGAGGCGGCCCGCGCGACGATCTTGTAGACCATGGAGCAGGTGGGGTGCCCGCTGCCCGTGACGAGCTGCGTACCGACGCCGTACGCGTCCACCGGCGCCGCCGCCAGCGAGGCGATCGCGTACTCGTCCAGGTCCGAGGTGACCACGATCTTGGTGTTGACCGCGCCCAGCTCGTCGAGCTGCTGCCGTACCCGGTGCGCGACCAGCAGCAGGTCGCCCGAGTCGATCCGTACGGAGCCCAGCTCGGGCCCCGCGATCTCCACGGCGGTCCGTACGGCCTCGGCCACGTCGTACGTGTCGACCAGCAGCGTCGTACCGCGGCCGAGCGAGTCGATCTGGGCGCGGAAGGCGTCGCGCTCGGTGTCGTGCAGCAGGGTGAAGGCGTGCGCGCTCGTGCCCACCGTCGGGATGGCGTACCGGAACCCGGCGGCCAGGTCGGAGGTGGCGTCGAAGCCGCCCACGTACGCGGCGCGCGCGGCGGCCACCGCGGCCAGCTCGTGCGTACGGCGCGCGCCCATCTCGATCAGCCGGCGCCCGCCCGCGGCCGTCGCCATCCGGGAGGCGGCGGCGGCGATCGCCGAGTCGTGGTTGAGGACCGAGAGGATCACGGTCTCCAGCAGCACGCACTCCGCGAAGGAGCCCTCGACCCGCAGGACCGGGGAGCCGGGGAAGTAGACCTCGCCCTCCGGGTACCCCCAGATGTCGCCGCGGAAGCGGTACGAGGCGAGCCAGGTGAGCGTCGGCTCGTCGACGACCTCGTTCTCGCGCAGGAAGCCGAGCAGATCGGCGTCGAAGCGGAAGTTCTCCACGGCGTCCAGAACGCGTCCGGTGCCCGCCACGACCCCGTACCTGCGGCCCTCGGGCAGCCGCCGGGTGAAGACCTCGAAGACGGAGCGCCGGTCGGCCGTACCGGCCCGCAGCGCTGCCTGGAGCATCGTCAGCTCGTACTGATCGGTGAAGAGCGCGGTCGACGGAATGTCCACCGGCAGCCCAAGGTCCGCAGTGTTCATACGACGATGCTACCCCGCAATACTCGTCACTTTGACGATTTCTCGGTGGCCGTTTGTGCGACACCGCTCACGTGGTGGCAGCATGGGACGGGTGAGGCCGCGGCATGCCGGCGCCCCCCTGCGGAGAAGAAGGTCGTCCCGAACCGTGAGTGTTGCTCCGACTGAGATCGAACGCCCAGAATCGGCCGAGGAGACCTTCGCGGTCCCTGAGCCGGACGTGCCGTGGGTGACGATCGTCCACAATGACCCGGTCAACCTCATGAGTTACGTGGCGTACGTCTTCCAGACCTATTTCGGCTATTCGAAGGACAAGGCGCACAAACTGATGCTCGACGTCCACCACAAGGGCCGCGCGGTCGTCTCCAGCGGGAGCCGCGAGGAGATGGAACGCGATGTGCAGGCCATGCACGGATTCGGGCTCTGGGCGACCCTCTCGCAGGACCGCACCTGATGGCCGGGCGCTTCGAGGCGATCCCGGGCGGCGGCGCCGCCGTCGCGCTCGACGAGGTCGAGATCTCGATCCTGCGTTCACTGGCCGTGCAGTTGCTGGAGCTGATCGGCCCCGCCGACGAACCCGCACAGGGCGAGGACCCGCTCGCCGCGCTCTTCACCCCGGGCCCCAGCGAGCCGCCCTCCGACCCGGCGCTGGCCCGGCTCTTCCCGGACGCGTACGGCGACCCGGAGGCGTCGGCGAACGGCCGTGACGAGGACGAGGAACTGAAGGAGTACTCCTCGGAGTTCCGGCGGTTCACCGAGAACGACCTGCGCGACCGCAAGCGCGAGGACGGCGTGGCGCTCGTCCGCACGCTGGACGCGCTCACCGCCACGGGCGAGGGCGGCGCCGTACTGAAGCTGACGCCCGACGACTGCGTGCACTGGCTCGGCGCGCTCAACGACCTGCGGCTGACGATCGGTACGCGCCTGGAGGTCACCGACGAGGACGAGGGCGGCGAGCTGTACCGGCTCCCCGACTCCGACCCGCGCAAGCCCATGGTGATGGCGTACCTCTGGCTCGGCGCGCTCCAGGAGACGCTCGTGGAAACCCTGCTGGCCTGACGTTCCCGCTGCTCCCGTGGTGTCCCCGTCGGCTGCTCCCGTCGTGCTTCCCGCCGATTCCCGCCGATTCCCGCCGGCTGTTCCCCTCGGCGTTCCGACGGCACGCCACGGTCGCCCGGACGCCACCCGTCATGCACCCGTCAGACGCTCAAACGATGCTCAAATCGACATAACGATCACATCACCGCTGCGGCCTCCTTTGCGGTTCGCGGTGCGATTCGTCCCCTTCTTCCTGTGGGCTGGGACACAGTCGCGGGCGCCGGAAGCCCGTTCTCCCGTGATAGATCTGCCGGACCTCCCGGGGGACGCCACCCCTGTCCCCCGGGGGTGTCCCGACCGGCCGAACGCCGGTGGCACTCCATCCATATCCGGGGGGATCAGGAACTGGTCCGTGGCCGTGAGCGGTCCACGGATCTGCATGGAGAAAGGGCGCACGACCATGACCTCTGCGCAGGTCGACAAGGAGCACGGCGGCGACGGTCCCCCCAGGGGTCCCGCCGGAAGCGGCGCGGACGAAGAGGGATACGAGCGCGGACTCGGCAGTCGCCAGGTCCAGATGATCGCCATCGGCGGCGCGATCGGCGTCGGCCTCTTCATGGGCGCCGGGGCGAACATCGCCAAGGCCGGTCCCAGCATCATCCTCATGTACGCCCTCGCCGGCGTCGTGATCTTCTTCATCATGCGGGCGCTGGGCGAACTGCTCCTCTACCGGCCCGTCTCGGGCTCCTTCGCGGAGTACGCCCGCGAATTCCTCGGCCCCTTCTTCGGCTTCGCCACCGGCTGGACGTACTGGCTGATGTGGGTCGTCACCGGCATGGCGGAACTCACCGCCGCCGCGATCTACATCCACTTCTGGTTCCCGCAGATCCCTCAATGGGTCAGTGCGCTGGTCTTCCTGGTGGTTCTCTTCGGGGTGAACCTGATCTCGGTGAAGATCTTCGGCGAGGTCGAGTTCTGGTTCTCGATGATCAAGGTCACCGCCATCATCGGCATGATCGTCATCGGCCTGGGCGTGCTCACCCTCGGCTTCTCCGACGCCGGTGAGACGGCCGCGGCGGCCAACCTGTGGGAACACCACGGCGTCTTCCCCAACGGCATCGGCTCCAGCCTGATGACCCTCCAGGGCGTCATGTTCGCCTACCTCGCCGTCGAACTGGTCGGCGTCACCGCCGGCGAGTCCGAGAACCCCGAGAAGACCCTCCCCAAGGCCATCAACACCCTGCCCTGGCGCATCATCGTCTTCTACGTCGGCGCGCTCCTCGTGATCCTCTCCGTCGTCAAGTGGACCGAGTTCTCGGCGGGCACCAGCCCCTTCGTCCACGCCTTCGAGAAGATGGGCATCCCGCTCGCCGCGGGCATCGTCAACTTCGTCGTACTGACCGCCGCGCTCTCCTCCTGCAACTCCGGCATGTACTCCACCGGCCGGATGCTGCGCGGCCTCGCCGCCAACAGCGAGGCGCCGAGCGCCTTCGGCCGGCTCAACTCCCGCAAGACCCCGGCCGTCGGCATCGCCGTCTCCGTCGCCCTCATGGGCATCGGCGTGATCCTCAACTACATCGTCCCCGAGAAGGCGTTCGGCTACGTGACCTCGGTCGCCACCGCCGCCGGCATCTGGACCTGGATGATGATCCTGATCAGCCACATCCGCTACCGCCGCGGCGTCGTGACCGGCCGCCTGCCCGCCTCGTCCTTCCCGGCACCCGGCGGCACCCTCTTCAGCTGGATCGCGGCCGGCTTCCTCGCCGTGGTCACCTGTCTGATCGCCTACGACAGCGACGCGCGGATCTCCCTCTACGTGGGGGCGGTCTGGGCGGTCTTCCTCGCCATCGGCTGGCGCTACGTGAAGACCCGCACCCCGCAGCGGGCGAAGCCCTCCGCCACCCCGGGCGAACCGGAGTACGCGCCCGCCGCCGACTGACCCCCTACGAGCGCCCCCCGGATCACGGCCGACGCCCCTGATCCGGGGGCGCTCGCACCGGTCCCTCTATATTTTCCTCATGCTCACCATCACCCAGGCCCTGCACGACCAGATCGTGGCGCACGCGCGAGCCGACCACCCCGACGAGGCGTGCGGCGTCGTCGCCGGGCCCGAGGGGACCGGCCGGGGCGAGCGGTTCATCCCCATGCTGAACGCCGCCAGGTCGCCCACCTTCTACGAGTTCGACTCCGCCGACCTGCTCAAGCTCTACCGCGAGATGGACGACCGGGACGAGGAACCGGTGATCATCTACCACTCGCACACCGCGACCGAGGCGTACCCGTCCCGTACGGACATCAGCTACGCCAACGAGCCCGGCGCCCACTACGTACTCGTCTCCACCGCCGACACCGACGCCGCCGGCCCCTTCCAGTTCCGCTCGTACCGCATCGTGGACGGGGCGGTCGAGGAAGAGCCCGTCGAGATCGTCTGACAGCCCCTCGCCGGGCCCTCCGTCCACCAGGCTGTCCATCAGGTGGACGCCGAACGTCCACCCAGTGGGAACGCATGCCGGGACGCGGAACGGGAATCGATACGATGAGCGCATGGTTTCCATCGACGTGAGCGACAAGACGCCGAGCACCCCGCTGCTCGTGGCGCGGCTGCACGTCGATCTGTGCCGCCTCGCCAGTGCCATCTGTACCGGCCGCGCCGCCGGCTGAGCGACGCCCCGCCCGGAGCGCGGTCCTCCGTACCCGCACGCACGCCGCACGCCGCACGTACCCGCACCACCCCCCTCGCGCGGGGGACCGAGCCGCGCGCCCGTCACGCAGTCTCCCGACAGGAGCCCATGTCATGGCCATCGAGGTCCGCATCCCGACCATCCTCCGCACCTACACCGACGGCGCCAAGGCGGTCGAGGGCACCGGCGACACGCTCTCCGAGCTGTTCGCCGACCTCGACACCCGGCACACCGGCATCCGGGAGCGGCTGATCGACCCCGCCAAGGACAACCAGCTCCGCCGCTTCGTCAACGTCTACCTCAACGACGAGGACGTCCGCTTCCTGGACGGCATCGCCACCAAACTCGCCGACGGCGACAGCGTCACCATCCTCCCGGCCGTGGCCGGCGGCGCGCCCGACGCGACGCGCGCCGTCTGATGCGGTACGACTCCCCGCTCGCGGCGGTCGGCAACACCCCCCTGGTCCGGCTCCCCCGGCTGTCCCCCTCGGAGGACGTACGGATCTGGGCCAAACTGGAGGACCGTAACCCGACCGGCTCCGTCAAGGACCGCCCCGCGCTCCACATGGTCGAGCAGGCGGAGAAGGACGGCCGGCTCACCCCCGGCTGCACCATCCTGGAGCCCACCAGCGGCAACACCGGCATCTCGCTCGCCATGGCGGCCAGGCTCAAGGGCTACCGCATCGTCTGCGTCATGCCCGAGAACACCTCGCGGGAGCGGCGCGACCTGCTCACCATGTGGGGGGCCGAGATCGTCCCGTCCCCCGCCGCGGGCGGCTCCAACACCGCCGTACGGGTGGCGAAGGAACTCGCCGCGGAGAACCCTTCCTGGGTGATGCTCTACCAGTACGGCAACCCCGACAACGCGGGCGCCCACTACGCCACCACCGGCCCGGAGATCCTGGCCGACCTGCCCTCCGTCACCCACTTCGTGGCGGGTCTCGGCACCACGGGCACCCTCATGGGCGTCGGCCGCTATCTGCGCGAACACGTGAAGGGCGTCCAGATCGTCGCCGCGGAGCCCCGCTACGACGACCTCGTCTACGGGCTGCGCAACCTCGACGAGGGCTTCGTCCCGGAGCTGTACGACGCGTCGGTCCTCACCACCCGCTTCTCCGTCGGCTCGGCCGACGCCGTCACCCGAACCCGCGAACTCCTCCAGCAGGAAGGCATCTTCGCCGGCGTCTCGACCGGCGCGGCGCTGCACGCGGCGATCGGCGTGGGCAGGAAGGCGGTCAAGGCGGGGGAGAGCGCCGACATCGTCTTCGTCGTGGCGGACGGCGGCTGGAAGTACCTGTCGACCGGCGTCTACACCGCGGCGACGACGGAAGAGGCCATCGAGACGCTGCACGGCCAGCTCTGGGCGTAGCGGCGTGCCGGTGTGTGTCGGAGCAGCGGCGTGACGGAGCAGCGGAGTGGCCGAGTGGCGCGCCGGTGGACCGGCGCGGTGACGGCGTAGCGGTACGGAGCGGCCGGCCGGCGGGAGTACGGACGGAGTACGGGACGGCACGGGCCCCGTGGCGTGGAGCGGGGCCCACCCGTACGGACCATCCGAGCACGGACCATCCGAACCAGTGACGTCCTGGGTGAGTTCCCCCACAACGGACCACTGTGGAGGAGCGACCAGCCGTTTCGCGCTTTACGCTCGGTGAACCGCACGACCCCCGTCGCCCCGCCGTCCACGCCACGGAGGTTCCCGCTCCATGAAGCTCACCGTCGTCGGCTGTTCGGGCTCGTTCCCCGCCGCGGGATCGGCCTGCTCCAGTTACCTCGTAGAGGCCGACGGCTTCCGGCTGCTCCTCGACATGGGTAATGGCGCCCTGGGCGAGTTGCAGCGCCATGTTGGTCTCTACGACCTCGACGCCATCTTCCTCAGCCATCTCCACGCCGACCACTGCATCGACATGTGCGCCTACTTCGTCGCACGCTACTACCGTTTCGACGGCGGACGCTGCGACCCGATCCCCGTCTACGGGCCCGAGGGCACCGAACAGCGCCTCACCACCGCGTACGCGGACACCCCCACGGACAAGTCCATGAGCGAGGTCTTCGACTTCCACACGCTCAAGCCGGGCTCGGGCTCCTTCGACATCGGCCCGTTCTCCGTCCGTACGGAGAAGGTCGCGCACCCCGTCGACACCTTCGCGATCCGCGTCGAGCACGGCGGCAGATCCCTCACGTACTCCGGTGACACCGGCGTCTGCGAACCGCTGGTCGAGCTGGCGGAGGAGACGGACCTCTTCCTCTGCGAGGCGGCCTTCACCTACGGCAAGGAGGACGTCGTGGGCCTGCACCTCAACGGCCGCGAGGCCGGCGCCCACGCTGCCCGCGCCCGCGCCCGCAGACTCGTCCTCACGCACGTACCGCCGTGGACGGACGGGGACCGGAACCTGGCCGACGCGCGCGACGTGTACGCGGGCCCGGCCGAGCTGGCCGTCCCCGGCGCGGTCTACGAGATCTGACGCGGCGTACGGAGCCGTACCCGTACGTACGCGACCGTGGGCCCGGCCGGTCCTGACATCGGC